>JAICGW010000043.1 GCA_025922945.1 Acidimicrobiia bacterium
CTCCTGAGCCGCCAGCATGAACCCGTCCTGGGCCTGGACCGCCCACGGGGTGAACCCGGTGAGATCGGTCAAAAGACCAATCCGGACCGGCTCGGTCGAGGCAGGCTCGGTGGTCTCGGTGGGAGCCGCGGTGGTTTCGGGCGCAGCGGTCGTCTCGGCCGGAGCGGCGGTAGTCACCGGACCAGCTGTTGTCTCAGCCGTACCATCGCCGCCGCAAGCTCCCAACACGAGAGCTAGCACGGCGATTACCCCGAGGGATTTCACCCTCCGGCGCGTTTTACTCATTTGCATTCCTCCTCGTCGGCCACCTCGGAGGCCGCCCACCCGTCGGGTGGAAAGCTGCGGTGGCATCGGCGGCTCACCCTATTCCAGACTCGCTCACTATGACCGTTTCTCGGGCCGAAACCTTCTTTTCTGGGCCCGAAATCCCTCTCGCAGTGTGGTCACACCGATCAGTACGACCGCGGGAAGACCAAGCCGTCCATCAACTTGCGGGCTGTGCGAATGATTCCAGCTCTGCCGGGGGAACCGTCGCCGTCGAGCCGAACCCAGGCTTCGAAGGTTCCGCTCGGATGCTCGATTTGTACAACCTCGGCCCCGGGCGCGAGCCGGGATAACGCCGCGGCCGGGGATCCGGGTAGGAGGCAGGCGGTGGCGACGCTGACCGCTCCCAGGACTCCAATCGCGTGATGGCAACGGTGAGGGATGAAGGTCCGGGTGGAGATGGCCCCGCCAAATCGGGAGGGCGAGATCATGGTCAACTTGGGCACGGTGGCGCTGCTCACGTCGCCGAGATTCATCAACTTGCCGGCAGTGATCCTGATTTGCTCGAGAGCCCGGGTGAGGTCGGAGTTGGCCTCGAGCTCCTCACAGCTCTCGTATCCGCTGGCTCCCATGTCGGAGGCGCGGAGCACTACCACCGGCATCCCGTTGTCAACCAGAGTGACCTCGATGTCTTCTACCCGGTCGATCTCCCGACCGGTCGGAAGCAGGGATCCGGTGCTGGAACCGGCGATGTTTTCGAACTCGATTCTGATCTCGGCGGCTCCACCCGGCACTCCGCTGATCTCCGTGTCCCCGGCGTATGTCGGTCGCCCTGCTTCAACCGGGAAGCTCGCCGTGGCCAGCGCGCCGGTGTTCTTCATCAGGATGCGAGCCGAAGTTCGTCCTTCGGTGGCGCTGATCAGTCCTCTTTCCAGCGCGAAGGGTCCGACCGCGGCCAGCATGTTCCCGCAGTTCTGCTGGTCGCTGACTTCGGGACGATCCACCGACACCTGCAGGAACAAGTACTCGATATCGATCTCGTCGTGATCGGAGGGCGAAACCACCGCGACTTTGGTAGTGAGAGGGTGGGCACCACCCACTCCGTCGATTTGCCGGGAGTCGGGCGAACCCATGATGCGAAGCAGGAGCGAATCTCGCTCGCTCGGGTCCGCTGGTAAGTCGGAAGCTAGGAAGAAGGCTCCTTTGGAGCTGCCCCCCCGCATCAGCATGCAGCGGATACCTTCGGGATCGGAGCTCAGATCACTACCTCCTTTACGGAAGATAGCGGCCTGCGGCATGACCAAACCTAAGGCTTAGTGCTGCGGTTTCCGCATGTTCTAGCCCGCGGTTTGAGTGCCCGATAGGGTGTGCTCGTGCCCGGCGAGTCGCTTCTCGTGATCAGCGCCCATGTCGGAGACTTCGTCTGGAGAGCGGCGGGTGCAATCGCTTTGTACAGCTCCCGAGGGCATGACGTCACCGTGGTTTGTCTCGCCTACGGCGAGCGCGGCGAGTCAGCCCGCTATTGGCGCCAGGGCTTCCACCTCGGACAGGTAAAGGAGAAGCGGCATGCCGAGGCCACGGCAGCAGCGCAAGTGCTGGGAGCCAACCTGGTTGCTTTCGACGCCGACGACTACCCCTTGGTGGAGACTGCCGAGCTTCTCGACCGACTGGTCAAGCTCTATCGCCAGGTGCAGCCCACCGTGGTTCTCACCCACACCCAACGCGACCCGTGGAATCAAGATCACGAGGTGGCGCATGCCATCGCTACCAAAGCCCGCGTCATCGCCCAGGCGGCCGGCTACGACCCCGGGTCGGAAGTGATCGGGGCGCCGCCGGTCTTTCTCTTCGAGCCCCACCAAACCGAATACTCCGGCTTCATGCCCGATGTCCTCCTCGACATCACCGAGGTCTGGGACCGAAAGCTCGAAGCCATGCGATGCATGGAAGGCCAACAGCACCTCTGGGACTACTACACCGAGGTAGCGATCAGGCGCGGGATTCAGGCCGAACGCAATTCGGGACCCAACATGGGAATGCTCAAAGACAGCAAGGCGGAGGCTTATCAACGAGTCTTTCCGCAAGTTGCCAACGAACTCGGCTGATGACCGACGGGACCATCATCCGCCGGATTCCTCGCGCCGATCCCGAAGTCATTGCGGGGCTGGGGACAGCCGGCGTGGCGACGGTGCATGAGGCCGGCGCCGGCCTGCTTCTCCCGCCCGAGATCAGACCCATCCAGCAGGGCATCAGGGTGGCGGGATCGGCGGTGACGGTGATGTGTCTTCCCGGTGACAACCTCATGATCCATGCGGCGGTGGAGGTGATCGAACCTGGCGACATCCTGGTCGTAACCACCAAGTCGCCGTCAACCCACGGGATGTTTGGCGAGTTGCTGGCCGTTTCCGTGCGGAGCCGGGGCTGTGCAGGTTTGGTGATCGACGCCGCGGTGCGAGACGTCGCCCATCTGCGCGAGATGGGATTTCCGGTCTGGACCCGGACGGTTCACGCCGCCGGAACGACAAAGACGGGGCTGGGGTCAGTCAACCTCAAGGTTGATTTCGCCGGGATCGCGGTCGGACCGGGCGATGTGGTGGTGGCCGACGACGACGGAGTGGCGATAGTGGAACGAGATCGCGCCCGAGAGGTGCTGACTGCCGCTCGCCAGCGCCTGGAGAAGGAGGAACAGACCCGCAGCCGGCTCGCCTCCGGCGAGTTAGGTCTCGACATCTACGGCTTTCGCCAGCGCCTCCAAGACCTTGGTGCCCACTGGCTAGAAACTCCCGATTGACCATGAAGGTCGCCGTTCTTGGCCTGGGAGAGGCGGGCTCGCTCCTGGCGGCGGATCTCGCACTCTCCGGTGATGATGTTGCGGGATACGACCCGGCGGACACATTGTCGATCGAGGGCGTCACTCGCCATGAGAGCGCCGGAGCGGCCGTCGCCGGTCGCGGCCTGGTGTTAGCTGTAACTCACGCGGCCCATGCCGCCCCACTTCTCGAAGCGGTAGTCGAGGATTTGCCGATGGGAGGGATTTACGCCGATCTCTCAACCGGCTCGCCGGGTCTCAAAGAGAGGCTGGCCGCGGTGGCGGCGGGCCGTTCGGTTCGATTTGTTGATGTGGCGTTGATGGCCCCTGTCCCGGGGAGTGGGCTTCGGGTCCCGGCGCTCGCCGCGGGTGAGGGGGCGGTCGAGTTTGCGCAATTGATGAATGACCGCGGCGGCAGGGTGAGTGTGGTCGGCGAGACCGCAGGGGCTGCGGCCGCCCGCAAGCTATTGCGCAGCGTGGTGATGAAGGGCCTGGCTGCCCTCTTGATCGAAAGCACCGAGGCGGCCGAGCGCTACGGCGAGGGAGATTGGTTCTGGAACCATCTGGTCGAGCAATTCGGCGCCTTCGACGAAGGACTCTTACGGCGTTTGCGTTTTGCGACTTCCACCCACGCCGGGCG
The DNA here is from genome assembly GCA_025922945.1 of Acidimicrobiia bacterium. Lineage (GTDB taxonomy): Bacteria > Actinomycetota > Acidimicrobiia > Spongiisociales > ZC4RG35 > JACCTH01. Next base: position 3,711 of record JAICGW010000043.1, read on the forward strand.
GCGAATCGAAGAGATGGAGGCAGCTAGGGAGTTGCTCATCGAGCTTGGGATTCCGGCCACGATGACCGAAGCCACCATTGCTCAGCTCCGACGCCAGCTACCGCCATAGGACTCGCGGGCGTCGCTTGAGAAAGGAGTGGGGGCGACCCGCACCCTGATCTCGGTTTGGCGGTGCCGCTCGACGGTGGTCTTGGCAGTTCCCCCGCCCTCTTCCCCCCAGATGAGAACGAGCTCATCGCCGAGCTGAACGTCGGGGTCGACAGTGCCGAGCGAAAGGAAAGCTCGTTCGTTGAAGGTGTAGCCGCTGAACATCGAGAACCCGACTAGGTCATCGCCTCGCATCACCGCGTCGTAGGTGGCCGAGGTGTAATTGGAGAGGGGAAGGTCGATGTACTTGTAGTTCTGGCCTTCCGGCTCGAACAGCGATCGAAAGACTTTGACCACGTCGTCTGGATTCCACTCGAAGGTGACCTTCTTGCGTTGTGGCTGATCGGCCATCTGCTCCAGTGCATCGCGGCCGATGAAGTCATGGTCGAACTTGAGGTAGAAGCCATACCCGAGCGCCTGGGGGGTGAGGTAGTAGTCCTCTACGTCGTCGGAGACGAAGCTGCCACCCATCGAGCCGCTGGCCTCGTAGCTGGTAGCGGGGAGCCATTGCCGGTACGCCTTCATTGCATCCCCGCTGTAGACCGCCGGCAAGGGCGACGGGATCCATCCCGATTCCAGGGTGTTGGTGGCATACGCCCGGGCACCGACCGGAGTGATCCCGAACTCCTCACCCGCTTCGAGGATCGCACGTCTCACCCCGGCACCCTCCTCGTAGGGTCCCCAGATCTCGAACCCGGGTTCCCCCGCCATCCCGTGACGGAGGGCAGGTATGTCCCGGCCGGCGATATGGATCGAGCCGACGTGGAAGAACTTGAGATCGGGCACGCGGCCTCCGACCAACTTCTCGATCACCGCCAGCGCGTTCGGGCCCTGAATCTGATAGCGGTAATGCCTGCGAGTCACCGGTTGGTCCCCGGGTCGGGCGGGAGATCTGTTGTCTCGAGCGAACTTCACGTCCCAATCGCCAGTCTCACAATGGAAGTGGACCCAGTTCACTGTCGGCTCCCTTCCGACCATGTTGAACCGGTCCTCGTCGAGACGGAAGAGAATGACGTCGCCGATGACGTAGCCGTCGTAGTTGCAAGGCACGAAATGCTTGGCCCTGGCCGTGGTGAAGTCGGCGAAGCTGTTGATGGCGAGGCTGGACAAGAGCTCGAACGCATCGGGTCCTTCCACCATCAGCTCGGCCATGTGGTGGGATTGATCGAAGAGAACCGCCGTCTCTCGCCAGGCTCGTTGCTCGTCCCGCCAGTTGCTGAACTCCGGGGCGACGATTGGATAGACATAGGCTCCGATCGGGGCATTGCGCAGCATTTCGACCGGGTTTCCGGCCGAAGCCAGCACGTCTTCCAAGCTTCGAGTAGTCATTGCTCCTCCTCTACCGGCGATGGAGCCATCTTGGCTCATCCCCGGAATTGATGTCGCTCCAGTCGGGTTGGGAAACAACCGCTTCTGCCGACACGGTCGGGGGTTGAATCACTACGTTTCCTCCGTCGGGATGAGGTTGGCCCAGCGTCGCGAGGAGGAGCAATGACGGCGACCAGAGAGCAACCCAAAGCCGTAGCGGGCGGAGGGCTCGACTCTTACTTCAGGATCGGTGAACGAGGTTCATCGGTAGGCACGGAGATCCGGGCCGGAGCTACCACCTTTCTGGTGATGGCCTACATCATCTTCGTCAACCCGGGGATTCTGGGGAACATGCCCGGCGCCGATCCGGCCGCCATCGGGGCAGCGACTGCGCTCGTGGCGGGATTGCTCACGATCCTCATGGGAGTGGTGGCCAACGTTCCTATCGCAATGGCCGCCGGTCTGGGGATAAATGCCGCCGTCGCTTTTGGTCTCGTGCTTGGCCAAGGGCTGACGCCCGAAGGCGCCATGGGTGTGATCGTCCTTGAGGGACTGGTCGTGGCGCTACTGGTGCTGGTCGGCCTGCGCCAGGCGATCATGACTGCGGTGCCGATGGCCCTGAAGAGAGCGATCGGGGTCGGGATCGGGTTGTTCATCCTCTTCATCGGGTTCGTGAATGGCGGCCTGATCGGCGTGCCCGAAGGTGCAGCGGTCCCGGTCGAATTCATCTATCCCAATTCGGCCGGAGCGTGGGTGACCATCATCGGTCTGGCGATCACGGTGACTCTCTATGCCCTCAGGGTTCCGGGGTCCTTGATCATCAGCATCTTGCTCACCACTCTCGTCGCCCTGCTCTGGGGGGTGGCCGCGATCCCGGATACGTTCAGCGTGGTCCCAAGTTTCAGCACCCTCGGAGCTTTCGACCTCGGCAATGTCTTTACCCAACTCGGACTGGTGGCGGCTTTGCTCACAATCTTCAGCTTCATGCTGACCGACTTCTTCGACACCATGGGGACGGCCACGGCCATCGCCGAGCAGGCCGACCTGGTAGACGAGCGGGGCAATATCGACAACATCGGCCGGGTGTTGTTTGTCGACTCTCTAGGTGCCGCGGCCGGTGGAGCCGCCGGGATCAGCTCGAACACGAGCTATATCGAGAGCTCGGCGGGCGTGGCGGAAGGAGGGAGGACGGGACTTACGTCAGTGGTGGTCGGGGTCCTTTTCCTCCTCGCCATTTTCGTCTCGCCTCTCGCCGGGATTATTCCTCCACAGGCGACGGCGCCGGTTCTGATCCTGGTCGGGTTCCTGATGGCGGGATTGATCAAAGGGATCGACTTCGCAGATATCGAGGAGGGCTTTCCGGCGCTCCTGACCATGGTCCTCATGCCCTTGACCTTCAGCATCACGGTTGGCATCGGCACCGGGTTTGTCATGTACACCCTGATCAAGGTGGTGAAAGGCAAGGCTTCCGAGGTGCACCCGCTGATGTGGGTGGTGACGATTGCCTTCCTGATCTTCTTCGGGCAAGCCGTCCTCGGCCAGGCAATCTCCGCCTGACGAGGTAGGACAAAACGCGACCCAGGGTCGTAGCCGTTGTACAGCGACGGTTACGGCCCACAGACGCGCGCTACGACCGTCTCGCCGGTCGCCGACTACCATTCCCTGACGGCGCTCGGCAGTCAGATGGTGTTGGGAACCAAGCGGTCGGATCGCCGAAATCCCTTGTAATACTTGACAATTCTTGCGCCCGTAGCTCAATTGGATAGAGCGTCTGACTACGGATCAGGAGGTTGGGGGTTCGAGTCCCTCCGGGCGTGCCATCGATTGCGTACGAACTTCGTAGACGCAATTCAACCGACCGCAGAGCCCCTTGGTATTCGACAACTCGATAACCTCTTGCGTCGGGGGGCGGGCCTCGTGTTTGCTTGGACCTAATCCCCCCGGAAGGAGTGGGCGAATATGAGGAGAGCTCTTGTTATCGGTGTTCTCGCATCGCTGCTGTCGATGTTGACGGCGGCTCCCGCATCGGCCGAGCGTCCGGAGGTGTCTCCCCCGGAATCAGTGGAGTTCGATGAGCTCTTCTCGGCCGGCTTTCCGTGCACTTTTCCAATGGGGGCTCACCTCGAGGGTAAGCAGGGCGCGATCCTGTTCGAGGATCGGGCGATACTCACCTCGCCCGGCCTCTCGGCAACCCTTACCAACCTCGAAAGTGGAAGCACGGTGGCGCTGATCATTCCCGGGGCATTCCACGACACGATCCTCTCCGATACCCGCATCCAGACCAAGGCAGTAGGCCGCAGCATTCTCTTCGGCTTCTTCGACGGGCAGCCGGGCATGTTCCTAACGATGGGGAAGATCGTTTTCCAGTGGGATGTCACGGATCCTCTCAGCTTCGACGTAATCGAATCGGAGAGTCCGGGCACGATGATTGACGTGTGTGAGATGCTGGCCGACTAGAAGGGGATGTGGCGGTTATACGGAGGGGCCCCGGGCCCTTCCCGGCTCTCCTGGCGACGAGCGCAAACGAACTCTTAGGCTGGATCCATGGCCCGGCTGATCGATCGGGGAGGTCTCGACCCCCTGAGTCTCTCGTTTCTCGACGCCGACCTCGAGCGTGCCTATCAGCGCGAAGAAGGAAACGCCGGCCTCGCCGGCTACCGGACCATTACCGGCGCCACCCTGGTCTTGTGGGCGATCGCGGCGGTGCTCTTGCCCTTGGGCACCGGCATTCGTCCCGTTCTGAGTTACACGGTCGGGGGCTTGATGGCTCTGTTGGGTGGGATCTGTCTCGGCGCTTCCCGATGGGCGACGACCATGAACCGCCAGCATTTCCTCGCCTCGCTTTTAACGACTGCCAATGGCTTGGTGATCATTGTTCTCTCCGAAGCCGGCAACGTTCTCGAGGGCTACGCGGTAGGGGCGATCATGCTCCTGTTTCTCTTCGGCTTCGTCTCCCGCACCAGGTTCATCTACGCCGCGGTCCGCACGTTGGTCATCGCCCTCGGCCTAGCGGTTGCCATTGCCTTGTACGACGGCCCGGGCAGCCTCCTGATCGACGCGTTCATTTTCCTCGCCGCCGCTGCTGGCAGCCTCCTCGGCCTCAGGGTTCTCGAGCGCAACCGCCGCCAGGTCTGGCTTCAGCATCTGATCATCGCCGAGCAGATGGTGGCCCTGGGGGCTGAGCAGGCACAATCTGAGCGCCTCCTGCTAAATGTGTTGCCGGCCTCGGTTTCGACCCGGCTCAGGCGTGGTGAGAATCCGATCGCCGACACTTTCCCATCTGTGTCGGTGCTCTTCGCCGACTTGGTTGGGTTCACCCCGATGGCGTCCGGCATGAACGCCACCGAGGTGATCACCATGTTGAGCGCCCTTTTCACTCACTTCGACGACCTGGTCAGCGAGCGTCAGCTGGAGAAGATCAAAACCATTGGCGACGCTTACATGGCGGTGGGCGGCCTCCCCGAGCCGCTGGCCCAACACGCCCAGCAAGTGATCGACCTGGGCTTGGCCATGCTGGATTGCACCAAGCCCGGAGGCCGCTTTTCCCACCTGCAATTGCGGGTTGGAATTCACTCAGGTCCCGTGGCCGGGGGAGTCATCGGCACCCGAAGGTTCGCCTACGACGTTTGGGGCGACACGGTCAATCTGGCCTCGCGCCTACAGGAGACCGGGGTGACGGGACGCATACACGTGAGCGGCGAGACGATGACACTCGCCGGTGACGGTTATGTCTTCGAGCCTCGGGGCCTGATCGAGCTGCGCGGTCATGGGTCGATGGACACCTATTTGGTAGCTGATTCCTCCCCTGACCTCGTGCCGCCGTCGCCGGTAGCCTCCAGCGCATGGACCCCTCCCAACTAGGCCCCACTGGAGCGTTGTCGGATCTTCCCGACGAAGAACGCGACGCTCTCGCCGCCGTCATGCGAATCGAGGAGCGACCTCGCGGCCACGTTTTGGTCGAAGAAGGGGACATCCCCGACAAGTTCTTCCTGTTGGTCGACGGTTGTGTCACCGTTCATCGCTCTGGCCGTCACCTCGCTGATCTCGGCCCGGGAGATGTCTTCGGAGAAAGGGGGGTGCTGGCGCTCACGCCGCGCAATGCCTCGGTCATCGCCACCACCCCAGTGAAGGTGGCAGTCGCAATGGGCTGGGATGTTCGTGACATGCTCGGCGACCGACCGCGACTACGGGCCGCCCTCGAGGCCGAAGCCGGCAAACGCGAAGCCCTCGATTGATGAGCCTCTAGCGAGCTTGCTTGCCCATGGCAGGTCGACGCCGGTCCCCAACCCGTCGTTCACCGCCTCGCCGGGCCGCCTCGGGTCGTCGGAGAACGTCAACACTTGTCGACGGAGCCCGAGGACGGTGGTACGGCCTGGCCGCCGGCGCTTCCGCCCTCTGGGCAACCTTCTGGGGTCTGGTCAGCTGGAATGTCTTCACCGACAACGTCGGCCCTGGAGCCATCATTGGCGGGTTGGCCAGCGTGGTGGCGGCAGTCCTTCCGGGGGCGATGCTCGTCCTCCAGACGCGGGCGTCTTCGGCCCCCGAGGAGCTGCCTCCCAAGCCTGAGATTCCCGACGCACTCCGTCCGGCCTATCGCCGGTTGGTGGGAGCTTATGAGCAGGCCCGACACCTGGTCGCCGAGGGGGTGATCGAGCAGCGAGTCCTGGCAGGAGTGGCTGAGCGCATCGAGGAGGTGATAGGTCTGCTTTCGGCCGACGTCTCCAACGAGGAGCTGGGGGGTCGTCCCTCTGCTCGTTTGCGGGAACAAGTCGAAGAGCTCACTCAGCTTTTGGTGGGGCTCACCGACGCCGCCCTCGACCGACGCACGGCAGCCCTGGATAGCGACAACCAGGCAGCCGCCGCCCTGCGCGAGGCGCTGGGACGGATGCGAGCCGAGGAGCAGGGCTTTCGGGAGTTGGGCGAACTCGAGGGCGATCGGTAACGCTTTCGCAGATGGTGCCAGCGGGACTTACCCGTTCAGAGTTCGGTAACCCTCCTCGTAGAAGGTGAAGGCGGCGAGGTGTTGGTCGTCGGCTTCGAGCAGCGCTTGGTATGGAAAGGAAGCGCCGTTGAAGGCGTGGTCGTTCCAGAAGGGGTTGGAGCGATCAACCGCCTTCTCGGCCGCTACATACAAGTAGGGCTCGGGATGGTGGTCATCGCCGGGCGAGGCTCCGTAGGAGGCTCGGGTTTGCGCAGGACCCATCTCGATAGCGAGGTCGAAGTGTTCCGGCCAGAGTTGCACCCGGCTGACATCGACCCCATTGGGGATCCGCCGCAATTGCTCGAGCACTGACGCTCCGAAGCCGAACCATTCTGCGATGGCCGCAGCCGAGGCTTCGTCGAGCTCCATACGCTCATTGACTCCGACCGGCTCCGGTAGGTCGTCGAAGCCGTCGAACCACACCCGTCGATAGGGGATACCGAGCAACTCGGCGGCATCGCCCAGGGTGGTGACCGGGTAGCTCTCGACGTCCTCCTTTTGTCGAACCAGGTAGCCGTTCTCGAAGCGCACCTGTTCATTCGCGCCGAAAAAGGGGGTACCAAACCCACCATGCGTATAGCGGAGGCCGATCTTGCCGTTGACGGCGTGGCGGGCCGGGGCGAGCGCATAGAACGCCAACTGATGGAGAGATCGACGCGTGTTTTGCAGGTCGGCCGGCAGTGGCTCCAAACGGTTGTAGAGGCCGAGCCAGTGAGAAGCGACATAGCCGGCCAGCCCCGGGTAAGTAGTCGCCATCTCCTCCCATGTCGTGCCCTCGCTGGCGATCGGAGTTACCACGGTGGCCGTGGTGGACCCGGGAGCAGTGGGATCGTCGGCAAACCACTCAGGATCGGTGCTGGCGGGTGGGGACGGTTCGAGGACCCTGGCTTCGTGCCCCGGGGGCAGAAGTGCCGTCGCCTCGGCCCGGGCGTTGCGTGGACGAGCCGTCATGGCCTTGAATTATCGCAACAGGCGAATGACGCGGTCAGCGTGCCCAGAAACTCAAGGACTTCTCGGGGATTGGCTAACGAGAATCGAGCTCCTGTATCGGCGGGATGCCCAACTACCACTCCAACCCCCTGGCGCTGGGCGACTACGGCGAAGGCATCTTCGTCGGTTCGGTCGTCGCCGATATAGAGCGGGATCCGCGGGGGGACGACGGAATCGAGGACGTGTTCGACCGCACGGCCTTTGTCCCACGCCACCAGCGGGCGTAGTTCTGCGATCTCCTTTCCACTGGTTAGTCGGAGGCCGTCGAGCTGGGCAGCAGCCTTCACCGCCTCGGCGTTGGCCGCCCCCCGCTCCGCTTCCGAACGGGCCCCCCTGGTGTGGACCGCGATGGAAAAGCGCTTGAGCTCGAGGAAGATTCCCGGCAGGTGCCGGGTCGCCTGGTCGAGGGTCGCAAAGGCTTGCTCCAGCGAGTGCTGCGTCTTTTCGTCGAGCGGCCGTTCGAACCGATCGATCCCGGGACCCTCGATCTCCCAACCATGGTTGCCCGAATAGATGAGTCCCTCTACCGCGACCAGGTCCTTGAGTTCGTCGAGGTCGCGACCGCTCACGATCGCCACCGGCACCTTTCGCGCCAGCGACCTCAGGACGGATCGTTCCCCGGCCCCAATTCGAGCCGCCTTTGGATCGGGAACGAGCGGGGTCAGGGTCCCGTCGTAATCGAGGAAGATCGCGGGCCCATGGCCAAGGATGGTGGCAATTCTTTCGATCTCGACGAGGGCCGACGGCAATGAAGCGGGATGCACCCCTCAGACGGCAACCGGAGAAAGGCTGGGGTCGAGTGTGCGGCGGGTCCAAGCCTCGAGGTCATTCTCGCGCACGGTTTGCCGCATCTCCTGCATCCGTCGCTTCCTCTCGGCGGGATCCATGTCGAACGCGTGCCGCATTGCCCTGGCGACTCCGTCGACGTCGTAAGGGTTAACACGAACCGCCTCCGTTAGCTCATGCGCCGCGCCGGCAAACTCGCTCAAAAGCAGGACGCCGTCATCGTCGACGCGGGAGGCTACGTACTCCTTCGCCACCAGATTCATACCGTCGACCAAGGGAGTAACCACCATCACGTCGGCTGCCCGGTAATAGGCGACGAGCTCTTCTCGATCCAAGGACTCGTACGTGTAATGCACCGGCATGCGATGTCGCCCCCCGTGAACGCTGTTGATTCGACCAGCCAACTGTTCGATCTCCTGGCGCATGTCCGAGTAATCGCCAATGGTTTGTCGGGAGGGGACCACGATCTGAACCAGCTTGATGCGGTCGGCGAGGTCGGGATTCTGTCGCAGGAGCGTTCCATACGCCCGCAGCCTCACATCGATCCCTTTCGTATAGTCGAGGCGATCCGCTCCGAGCAGGATGTGCTCTGGGTTTCCGAGCTCGCGTTTGATCCGTGAAATCCGGTCGTCGGTGTCGGGCGAGTTGGCGATGGCGTCGTAGGTGCCAAAGTCGACGGAGATCGGGGCCGTTTGCGTCCTGATCAATCGCCCCCCATCTCTCAACAGATGATCGGCGGCTTCGACCCCGGCGAATGTTGAGGCCGCCTTCCGGAAGTTGGCGGTGCTGCTCTCGGTCTGAAAACCAACCACATCTGCAGCCAGAATTCCGTCCAGTAACTGGCGACGCCAGGGCAGACGGGCGTAGAGCTCCACCGGCGGAAACGGGATATGCAGGAAAAAGCGGATTTCTGTCTCCGGAGCCAGCTCGCGCAAGATTTGCGGTAGCAGGAGAAGGTGATAGTCGTGTATCCAGATGAGGTCGCCTGGGCGGGAGTGTTCGAGGACGGCCTCGGCGTAGCGGTGGTTGACCCGCTGGTAGGCGTTCCACCACCGCCGGTGATATTCCGGGGCGCGGATGCCGTCATGAAACAGGGGCCAGAGGGTGCCATTGCAAAAGCCCAGGTAGTAGTCGTCGATCTCGGCGTCACTAACGGACACCGCGACGTGATCGATGTCGTTGAAGCGAAATCTCTCCGGAGGACCACTTCCTACCCCCGCCCAGCCGATCCAGGTCCCGCCTCGTTGCAGGATCGGCGTCAACGCCGTCACCAGGCCCCCCGGGCTCGGGGCCCAGGTGCCATCTTCGCTGCGGCGAATTGGCAAGCGGTTGGCGACGACGATGACGCGTTGATTCATGGGATGGGGCTTGTTGTCCTACCCCGATCTGAGCAGGAACAAACGACGGTGCCAAACTGAACCGTGGTTCACCCACTTTTAGGATGAGAACTCAGTGTCAGAAGCCCCAATGGCACCGGCTCCGATCGATCGTGCGGCGCTGGCCGACGTCCTGGCACCTTTCGGAAGGAGCCGGAACCTTCCCGCCACCGCCTATCACTCCCCAGAGCTCTTCAGCTGGGAGCAATCGGAATTGTTTGATCGGCACTGGGTTTGCCTAGGCCGTACCGAAGATCTCCTCCGGCCGGGACAGCTCCGGGCCCTCAATCATGGCGAGGAATCGGTGCTCATCACCCGCGATCGCGACGGCGTTGTCCGCGGGTTCTCCAATGTATGTCGCCACCGCGGCCATCCCCTGCTGGAAGTGGGAGAACCGGTCGATGCCCGGCTGATTCGTTGTCCCTATCACTCCTGGTCCTATCGCTTCGACGGAGGGTTGCGGGCGGCGCCGACCCTGACTCAATCACGGGACTTCGATGCCACCGAATGGCCACTGAACCCGCTTGAGGTCGGAGAGTGGCTCGGATGGTTGTTCCTCGATATGTCTGGCGAAACCTCTCCGCTAGAAGAGGTCTTTGGCAACCTCGGCCATTACCTCGCCCCGTATGAACCCGAGCGACTGATCAGGGTTGAAAGGCACTCGTATGAGATCGCCGCCAACTGGAAGCTGGTGGTCGAGAACTATCACGAGTGCTATCACTGCACCTCGATCCATCCGGAGCTCTGCCAGGTGACCCCTCCCGATTCGGGCCAGGACATCGCCCCCACCGGGCTTTGGTGTGGCGGGACCATGACCCTGAAGGATCACGCGGTGACCATGTCCCTGACTGGCGCCTCGGAGGGAGTCAACTTCCGCCGGCTCCCGCCGGGCCAGGAGCGAGAGGTGCTCTATATCGGGCTCTTCCCCAACCTGTTGATCAGTCCTCACCCCGACTATGTGATGACGCACCGGCTCATCCCTCTCGCACCGGACCGAACCTTCATCGAGTGTGATTGGCTCTTTCCACCGGAGGCGCTTGAGCGCTCCAATTTCAACCCCGCTTATGCGGTGGATTTCTGGGACATCACCAACCGCGAGGACTGGACCGCCTGCGAGAACGTGCAGCGCGGCACCCGCAATCGCGGATTCCGCCCCGGGCCCCTGAGTCCGTGGGAGAGCACGATCTACCAGTTCCTCAACATGGTCGCCCAGGCCTACTCCGGCCAGCGCGTCACTCCGCCGCCGATGCCGGCCAGTTCCCGCCTCCCCTGACCCAAACGCGACCCAGGGTCGCAGGCGTCGCTGGACAACGGTTGCAGCCCAGAGAAACGGCGCGATGAACCTTGTTGCGCGCTTGTCCAACACCCGATAGCCTGCCGGCATGTACCTCACCACCCCCTTCCATCCCCGGGTGGAGGCGCGCAATGAGACCGGGCTTTGGAGCCATTGGTCGGGGTACCTGGTGGCCGAGAAATATCAGCTCTCGGAGAAGTTCGAATACTTCGCCATTCGCAACGCCGTCGGAGTCTTCGACAGCACCCCCCTCTACAAATACCAATTCAGCGGCGCCGACGCAGAGAAGTTTCTCTCCGGGGTTCTCGCCCGCGATATCCGCAAGTGTCGGATCGGGCAGGCTCACTACACGTTCTGGTGTGACGATCGCGGCTTTGTCATCGAAGACGGAGTCGTGCTGCGCCAAGCCGCTGATCGGTTTCTCCTTACGTCGGCGCGGCCGAATCTCGCCTACTTCTCCAACCTGATCGGCCACGATCGGGTCTATATCGACGAGGTCACCGAACAACTTGCGACCCTGGCGGTTCAGGGTCCCCGGTCGCGTCAGGTGCTCACGGCTCTGGCTCCCGAGGTCGAGCGCCTCGACTACTTCCATCTCACCGAGGCCAAGCTCGGCGGCACCGAGGTCACCGTTTCCCGGACCGGCTACACCGGCGACCTCGGCTACGAAATCTGGGCGGCGGCGGACGATGCCATATCGGTTTGGGACGCGGTGGTCGAAGAGGGCGCTGGCCACGGACTCCTGCCCTTCGGCCAGATTGCCCTCCTCATGGCCCGCATCGAGGCCGGCCTGCTTCTGATCGACATCGATTTCGAATCGAGTCGCTACGCCTGGAACGACGAGCACCGGTCCACGCCCCTCGAGCTCGGGTTTGGCTGGATGTTGCGAGGTCTCGATCCCGACCGCGCCTTTATCGGGCATCGCGCCATCAAGAGAGAGATAGACGAGGAAACCTCACGCTGGAGGATGGTCGGCCTCATCGTCGATTGGAAGGCCTACGACGAGATGTATCAACAGGCGGGGCTGGTCCCTCCCAAGGACCATCTCCCAGTCACCGAGGAGTTCATGCTCTACGACCGCGACTATCAGCGAGTGGGTTATGCCACCAGCTTCATGTACTCGCCCATGCTGCAGAGACACATTGCTTTGGCCAGGGTCCGACCCGACCTCGCCCAGGTAGGTCAGGCGGTCGACCTGGAGGTGACGGTCAACCACCGTTATCAACGAGTGGCGGCCCACGTCGCCCGGCTTCCCCTCTTCAACCCGCAAAGGAAAACAGCATGAGGAGAGAAGACTGATGGCCCATCCCCAAAAGCGTCGCTATGACGCCATCGTCGTCGGCGGTGGACACAACGGCCTCGTCAACGGCGCCTACCTGGCCAAGGCCGGGCTCGAGACACTGATCGTCGAGCGCCGCCACCTCGTGGGCGGGGCGGCGATTACTGAAGAGCTCGTGCCGGGCTTCTGGTTCACCACCTTCTCATATGCCTTGAGCCTGCTCCGCCCCGACATCATCCACGAACTCGAGCTGACCAAGCACGGCTTCATGCCGTTATTGATGTCCTCGACCTTCGCCCCAGGCCGGGACGGCGAGTATCTCCTTTTCGGTCAGGACCACCAACGCAACCTGAAAGAAGTGAGCCGTCATTCCCCAAGAGATGCCGATGCCTACGACCAGTACGAGCACGACATCAGCCGGGTGTGCCAGGCGTTGAAGCCGCTCCTCGACAACGTTCCCCCCAACCTCTTCTCCAAAGACCCCGAGGAGTTGGTTGCGATGTCAGCCCTGGCACAGCACATGCGGGATCTGGAGCCCCGCGTCCTCCACAATGCGGTCCGTCTCCTCACCGGCAGTGCCGCCGACTTCCTCGACGACTACTTCGAATCGGATCTCTTGAAGGGGTATCTCGCCTCCTCCTCGATCATCGGAACCAAGGTCGGCCCTCGTTCCCAAGGCTCGGGCCTGGTGCTGCTCTATCACAACCTCGGTGAGCACGACGGGGTCTTCGGCGCCTGGGCCTTTCACAAGGGCGGCAATGGTGGCTTCACCCAGGTGTTGGCCCGGGCCGCCCAGGCTTTCGGGGCCGAGATCCTGCTCGAAGCTCCGGTGTCGGCGGTGACCACGTCCAACGGTCGGGCGACGGGAGTGGCACTCGAAGACGGGACCGAGATCGCCGGCGACGTCGTGGTGAGCGCGCTCGATCCCCGTCGGACTTTTCTCGAGCTGGTCAACCCCCGCCAGCTTCCCGCCGACCTGGTCGAAAACATCGAACGCTTCCGTTTTCAGGGCACCTCCGCCAAGGTCAACTTTGCGCTCGACGGCCTGCCGACCTTTCCCGGTTTGGGTGCTGGGCCCGACCTCTACCGCGGCTTCACCAACATCGGGCCCTCGATGGATTACCTGGAGAAGGCCTACGACGAGGCCAAGTACGGGTGGTACTCGAGCGCGCCCTACATCGACGGGGCGATCCAGTCGACCATCGACCCCGACATGGCTCCTCCCGGAAAGCACGTGATGAGCTGTTTCGTCCAGTACGCCCCCTATCACCTCAAGGGCTCGGATTGGGACCGGGAGCGCGACAACCTCGGCGATGTGGTGCAGCGCACGCTGGAGTCTTTCTTCCCCGGCTTCTCAAGCCTGATCCTCCACCGGGAGGTGGTGACGCCTCTCGACATTGAGCGGGTGGTCGGGCTCACCGAAGGCAACATCTTCGCCGGGGAGTTCCTCGCACCCCAGATGTTCTTTTTCCGCCCCGCTCCGGGTTGGAATCAGTACCGCACCCCGATCGACGGCTATTACCAGTGTGGTTCGGGTACCCACCCCGGTGGCTGCGTCATGGGGGCACCGGGCAAGCTCGCCAGCCAACAAATCCTCAAGGACCGCCAACAGGCTCGGTGAGCGTGAGAATGGCTCCGGGGGAGCGGCGAGATGCGATCGTCGCTGCCGCTTTGGCCATCGCCCGCCGCAAGGGCCTTGCCGCCACGACCGTTCGCGACGTTGCCTCCGAGATGGGCACCTCCTCGGGCCTGATCCACCATTACTTCGACTCCATGGATGACGTTCTCGCCGCCGCCTTTGACCGGGCCGCTTCCGATGATTTGGCCCGAACCACAGAGGCAATAGCCGAGGGCACCGACCCCGTGCGCAAACTCGTCGCCTTCTTTGACAATTACTCGGTCGCCGGGTCCGACTGGACCTTTCAGCTTTGGCTCGATGCCTGGGCCGAAGCGGGACGGCGGCCCGCGGTCGGCGCCACGTCCGAGCGGCTCAACATCGCCTGGCAGCAGCTCCTGGCCGGGACCTTGAAGGAGGGGGTAGCAGCCGGGGTCTTTGATTGCCCCGACCCCGACGCCACCGCCTGGCGGATCATTTCCCTGCTCGACGGCCTCTCGTTACAGGTTGTCGCCCACCAGGCGACGCTCGCCCGCGAGACCGTCTCCTGGTGGATCAGGAGTTACGCCGAAACCGAAACCGGGCTCGCCGCCGGCTCACTCGGCTAGCTCGCACCGAGCGCCGTCAACCACTCCGACCAGTACTTCTTCCACAGCTCGACGTCCTCGGTCGACTCGAGCTTTTCATGGGCGATCGTCACCTTCGTCCGCCCATCGACCAATGGTTCGAGATAGATCAGGGCGACACCACCTCCGATTCCGATCCGGAGTGTGTTGGCGTCTTTCCGTGAGCGAAGCTCGGTCTCGAAACCGGGAAAGAGAGCTTTGCGATCCTTCTCGCTAACAAGCATCTCGCGCACTGCCGTCGCGTCGGCTGGGATGGTTTTTGACTTGTTGGCCGTGAAGGTGCCGTCAAGACCCTGGTACTTCAGCCGCAGCCCCTTGATTCTCTCGTAGCCAACGGTGACCGACTGCGACCACCATCCATCGACTCCGTGTTCCTCGCGCAGGTGCGTGGCGATAGCGGTGTGACCCTTCCTCTCCGCCGACCACGCATCGAGGAGCTTCGTCCACTCGTCCCAACCACGGCCAGTGTTGGCCTTGATGGTCTCCTCGCTGTGCTCGGGCTCCGCCACCCAGTTGCTAGGCGAAGACTTGCGGCCCTTCGACTGTTCGATCAGCATCCGCCGAGCCGCGTTATAGCGCTCTCCGGATTTCTCCATCCGAGATCGGATTCGCTCTTTAAAGGATTCCTGCTTGGTCATCTCAACTTCTTTCCGTGTCCGCGCTCGCTTAGGCGATCCACGCTCACCAAAGCGGCCATGACACGCCAGTTGGTTTGACCCTTGTCGAGCACTCAAGGTCCCCTTTGCCTCCCGAGGCCGGCTGCGTGGAAGCCGGTACGGAGGTCGGGCGTGACAAGACGCCGCTCGAATCCTAACCCTGCTTATTTGGTCCGGGTCTTGGGGGCGATTTCTACGCCAGAATGGAGGAATGAAGATCTCGGCCACCGTTCTCAATTCGCCCGACCCCCATGTCCTGGCCACCTTCTACGAAAAGCTCTTGGGCTGGACCAGGGTGGCAGACGAATCTGACTGGGTGAAGATCGAACCACCCGAGGGCGGCACCGGCTTGTCGTTCCAGCCGGAGTCGATTTACGTCCGTCCCACCTGGCCGGCCGCCCCCGGCGAACAGCAGATGATGATGCACCTCGACATCGCCAGCACCGACGTCGATGGCGACGTCGCCCGCGCCCAGGC
>JAICGW010000044.1 GCA_025922945.1 Acidimicrobiia bacterium
ACCTTGGGAGCGGTGTCCTCGATCAGATGGTCGACCACGGCCTTGAGCGCTTCCTCGGTCGATGCTCCCGCCTCCAGCGACTCTTGATACTTGGCGATCTGCCGCTCGGCCGAGGTGCCTTCGGCGACGATGGTGCGGGCCTTTTCCACCTCTGGCCAGCAACCGAGCTCTTCGGCGTCGGGCGCCACGACCTCGATCAGTTCTTCGACCAATTCGGAGAAGGGCACCAGCACGCCCTTCCCAAAATCCATGAGCGTTCCCTCCACGCCGTAACGCTGCGCTCGCCAGATGTTCTCGGAGATCAGCATTGGGGCGTACTGGCGCCAGCGCTGGTTGGAGCCTTTGAGACGGAAGAGCATGTGGAGTAACGCGAGATAACAAGCCGCCACCGTCATCGCGTCCTCGACCCGGGTGCAGACGTCGGTGATTCGCATCTCCAGCGTGGGAAAGCGGGCCGAAGGGCGAATATCCCACCAGATCTTGGTGGAGTCATCGATGATCCGCGCCCGCACCAGCACATCGACGTGGCGCTGATACTCGCTCCAGCTGGAGAACTCTTCGGGCAGTCCGGTGCGGGGCATGGTGCGGAAGGTGGAAATGCGATAACTCTTGAGCCCTGTGTTGCGCGAGCCCCAGAAGGGAGAGGAAGTCGAGATGGCAAGCAGGTGGGGCAGGAAGTAGCGGACCTGGTTCATGAGATCGATCCGGAGGTCGGGATCCTCGATCCCGGCGTGCACGTGCATTCCACAGATCACCATCCGCCGCGCCACCATTCCCAGGTCCTCAGCCATCACCTTGTAGCGGTCCTTGTCGGTGGGCTGCTGTTCCCACCAGAGAGCGAACGGGTGGGTGGAAGCGGCCATCACCGCCGCTCCGTGCTCGGTCAAGGACTCGTTCAGGCTCTTGCGCATCTCGATCAGTTCCGCGCCGGCAGAAGCGACGCTTGAGTGAATGCCGGTGGCCACCTCGAGTTGGGCACGCAGGAACTCGGGCATTGCCTTCTCCCCCAGCGTCGCCACCGCCGCGGCCCACATCTCGGCGTTGGGATCACTGACGAGGTTGCGAGTCTCGCGATCGACGAGGAGGTACTCCTCCTCGATACCGACGCTGAACGCCGGTCGGGGAATCAGCTGCATGGCGAATTTCTAGCTGTCAGTCGCGGATGCTGCCGATCAGGGCCATCCGCTCCTGCTGACAATCCGCGCGGACGTAGCAGTCGGAGTAGTGGTCGTTGACGAGTCCCATCGATTGCATGAACGCATAGACGGTGGTTGGCCCGACGAACGTGAACCCAGCCTTCTTGAGGGCTCGGGCCAACGCGGCCGACTCGTCGGTAGTCGCCGCAATCGCCGATGGGGGCTGGTCGCTGGCGTCCGCCCAGTTCTTCCAGATCCATCGTCCGAAGTCGCCCTCCTTCTCCTCCAAGGCGAGCAACTGCCGGGCGTTGTTGATGGCCGAGCGAATCTTTCCCTGATGGCGGATGATGCCGGGATTTTCGAGCAACCGATCGACGTCCTCCTGCTCGAATGCCGCCACGGTCTCGGGTACGAAGTTGGCGAATGCGTCCCGAAAGCCGGACCGCTTGCGGAGGATCGTCAGCCAGGAAAGCCCGCTCTGAAACCCCTCCAGGCAAAGCTTCTCGAAGAGTCGGGATCGATCAGCCGACGCCCGCCCCCATTCGAAATCGTGGTAGGAAACGTATTCGGGCAGTCCGGTTCCCCACGCACAACGAACCAATCCGTCGCCGAGGATTTTTACGTAATCCATATCGAATCGGGACCAAAATGAGTCCCGGCACAGTTTTACCAAGTATGAGCAACCCCGCACACGCCCGCGCAGCCCTGGCGGGGACAGCCGCGGTGGGCATGGCCTTCGGTGCCTCCGAGCTGCTGGCGGCAATCCTGGGCGCACCTTCCCTCGTGCAGGGAATAGCCGACCGGGTGGTCGAAAACGTTCCGACTCCAATCAAGGAATGGGCGATCTCGGTCTTTGGCACGGGCGATAAGCCCGCCCTGCTGGTCGGGATCGGGCTGGTGGGACTGGGGCTGGGAGCCCTATTAGGGGTGCTGTCCCGACGGCGCCCACAACCGATCATCCTGGCCATCGCCGCCTTCGGAATCGGGGCCGCCTGGGCCACCACGCTTTCCGCCTCGGCTGGCCAAACCGTCCCCTGGCTTCTCGCCTTGGTCGCCATCGTGGCCGGCATCGGGACCTTCACGTGGCTCATGCGTCCCGATCCCGTCGCCAGCCCGGCTCGACGAGACGTCCTCAAGGCCACCGCGCTCACCGGTCTCGGACTCCTCCTCACCGGGGCGGGAAGATTGATTGCCTCGGCAGGTCGGGCCGCGGCGAGCGGGCGGGAAACGATCGATATTGCCGAGGGCGAGACGCTGCCGCTGGCGGCGGGCACTTCCTTCGCTGTTGAAGGCCTCACCCCCCTCGTTGTTCCCAACCGGGACTTTTATCGAATCGACACCGCCATCGTCGTGCCTCGGGTTGCGGTCGACACCTGGAAATTGTCGGTGACGGGACTCGTCGATAGCCCCTACGAACTCACCTTCGACGAATTGATGGAGATGGAGATGGTCGAGCGCTATGTGACGCTGTCCTGTGTCTCCAACGAGGTGGGGGGCAACCTGGTGGGGAATGCCCGCTGGCTCGGCGTCCCGCTCCGCCAGGTCGTCGATTTGGCCCGACCCCGAGCCGATGCATCCCAACTCGTTGGGCGGGCGGTCGACCGCTTTACCGTCGGGTTCCCCCTCTCCGCGGTGTATGACGGGCGCGAGGCCCTAGTGGCAGTGGCCATGAACGGTGAGGCGCTTCCGCTCGAACATGGTTTTCCGGTCCGCCTCGTTGTCTCGGGACTCTATGGATACGTCTCCGCCACCAAGTGGCTCTCTGAAATCGAACTCACCACTTGGGAGTCGTTCGACGCCTACTGGGTTCCGCGGGGCTGGTCCAAGGAAGGTCCGATCAAGACCCAGTCGCGCATCGACGTCCCTTCCCGGAATGTTGCGGTCGGGCCGGTCACGATCGCCGGTGTCGCCTGGGCTCCCAATGTCGGTATCGAAAGGGTCGAGGTTCAGGTCGACAACGGCGACTGGACCGTGGCCGAACTCAGCGAATCGCTCACCGAGGACGCCTGGATCCAGTGGCGCCTCCAACAGGACTTCTCCCCGGGCAGTCACCGCATCCGGGTTCGCGCGACAGATCGCAGCGGTTTCACCCAGACCGAGGACCCGGTCCCCCCGCCCCCGAATGGGGCTGAGGGTTGGCACACGGTCGTCGTCACCGCCCGCTAGGAGCGCATCAACTGCTGGAGCCGGCGCGACTCGGCCAGCACCAATTGGAACAAGGCCCGAACGTGACCGGGATCGATGCCGGCCCGGGCCGCCTCCTCCTCGATGATTGTGAGCAGTTCGGCCTCGCGATCGGGAATGTAGATCGGGAGCCCTTGCGCGGCTTTGGTACGTCCGATCTCCATCGCCAGATCCTGACGACGGGAGAGCAGTCGGACGATCTGGCGATCGATCTGGTCGATGGTGGTGCGCAATCGATGGATGCCGAGGGCGACCATCAGACCGATAAATCCGTCGAGATCTAGCTGCGGACCGTTGGTGCGGGCCAGTTTTGGTTCGGGATGGACTTCGACAATGACTCCATCGGCTCCAACTCCCTGCGCGGCCAACGCGAGCGGTTGTACCCGCGCCACCAACCCCGCCGCATGGGATGGATCGACGATCACCGGCAGGTGCGTCATCTCCTTCAGCTGGGGCACGGCGGTGATATCGAGCATGTCGGCGGCGGTGCCACCGAAGGTTCGGACCCCCCGTTCGACGAGAATCACCTTCTCGTTCCCCTCCGCGAGGATGTACTCGGCTGCCCAGAGCCATTCATCGAGCGTCGCCGAGGCGCCTCGTCTCAGCATGACGGGCTTTCCCAACTTGCCCAGCACCCGTAACAACTCGAAGTCCTGCATGCTCCCCGATCCGACCTCGACCGCGTCCACCTGTTCGGCGGCATCGACGGCATCGCTTGCCTCGAGGACCTGAGTGACGACAGGCAGCCCGGACTGGGCACCGGCGGCGGCGAGCAGTTTCACCCCTTCCCGGCCCAAGCCTTTGAACCCATAGGGAGTGCTGTTGGACTTGTACGCCCCACCCCGCAGCATCGCCCCACCGGCTTCGGCCACGGTTTCGGCGACCGTGTTGACTTGAGCCTCCGACTCGATTGCACAAGGTCCCGCGATGACGGGAAACGGATCGCGGCCGAAACGGGTACGACCTATCTCGACGATCGTCCTCTGCCCCTCGCTCGTGGCTTTACGTTCCATGATCTGGCTCCTAAGAAGCCGCGGGGCCCGGGTCAAACAAGAAACCCGGAGCCTCCGGCTCCGGGTTGGTGGCTGTGCTTGCTAGCGCGTCACTCTCTCCCGGGCCGAAGGCCGGTAAAGAAGTAGTACGCAAAGCGGCTTGTCATTCCGGACGAGAGGCTAGCGGCTTCGCGGGCGCCGTCTGTCGAATCAACCGTTGATCTTCCTCCTGGGTCACCGGCTTTTGACGCTTGTCGAACCAGAAGAGAATGGCGATGGCCCCGGCGCCCAGCAGAAAACCGCTCAGCTGATTCCAGGTCAGCGAGCCCACCTGGGCATCGCCGCTTCCTACCCGCAGGGCGTCAAGCACGAAGCGCTGGATTCCGTACCAGGCGGCCCAGATCCAAAAGAGCTGCCCGTAGCGGAGTTTCCATTTGCGATAAACCAGAAAAAGGACCCCAAGGAGGATTGCCGCCCCGATCAGGTCATAAGCGGCCACGTGGTGGTAGACCCCGCAGATCCCGTCGGCGGCCGAGGCGCACTCGAGGGCATCGTGCTGAGGGGCGACGTCGTAACCCGGTTTGATGGCATATCCCCAGGCGGCGTTGGTGGGGCGACCGAGATGTTCGACGATGGCGAGGTCGCCAATCCTTCCCACCACCGTCCCCAGGGCAAGACCGAACGACGACATGTCGAGCGTGGCCCACACCGGCATGCGCAGGGCTCGCATCCGCCAGACGCCGGCGATGATGCCGCCGGCAAAGCCGCCGAGAATCGAAAAGTTGCCGCTGATCGGGTTGAGCGCCTCGAGGGGCGGGACTCCTGCCAGCAGAGCAGCCGGAACCGTGCCGTACCGGGCGCCGATCAACGAGCCGACCAAGCCCCAGGTGAGACAGGACTGGTAAGCGGCGGCATCGAAACCGCGCTTGCGCATCTCCCGGGTGGCAATCCAGGCTCCGGCCACAAAGCCGAGAGCCGCAAAGACGCCGTGCAATGAGAACCGAAGGGGACCGATCTCCCAGATCGGAATCGGTGGATAGGAGATGAAGGCGAAGACCTCAGAGGAGAACATCGAGCATCACTGCCAGGAACAAAAACGAGAGGTAGCGAGTCGACTGGCTGAAGAGGACCATCGCTCGTTCGGGGCGGAAATGAACCCGCAACGTTTGCCAGAGGAACCATCCCCCCAGCCCCACGGCCGCCAGTAGGTAGATCCATCCCATGCCGGCAGTCGGTACCAGGAGCACCGAGGTGATTGCGGTGAGCCCGGCATAGAGGACCATCTGCCGGGTTGTGGAAGAGATGCCGTTAGTCACCGGCAGCATCGGCACCGCCGCCGCCTGGTAATCGTCGCGATAGCGCAGGGCCAGAGCCCAGAAATGCGGCGGGGTCCAGTAGAAGACCACGGAGAAGAGAATCCACGCCGGCAGTTCGACGCCTCCGGTCACCGCTGCCCAGCCCACCAAGGCGGGCACGGCTCCGGCCGCTCCCCCGATCACGATGTTCTGGTTGGAAGTGCGCTTGAGCCAGAGGGTGTAAACGAGCACGTAGAAGAGAAGGGCCGCCGTGGCGAGCGAAGCGGCGAGGAGGTTGGCGAAGAGGCTCAACCAGGCAAAACCTGCGAGCCCAAGGGCAACCCCGAAGATGAGAGCCGACTCCGGTTCGATCTGATGCCGGGGAAGGGGCCGACGCGAGGTGCGGCGCATGACCCCGTCGATGTCACGGTCGAGATAGCAGTTGAGGGTGTTGGCTCCGGCCGCCGAAAGTGTCCCGCCGACCAGCGTGGCGACGACCAGCCAGGTGCCTGGCCATCCCCGAGCCGCCAGGACCATCGCCGGAACGGTCGTGATCAATAGGAGCTCGATGATCCGTGGCTTGGTGAGAGCGACGTAAGCCCCGAAGCGTTCCATCCAACCGACGCGCAAATTGGCGGCGACGAGGGGGGCGCTCATGACCGGCTGGAGCCTACCGGTCAGTCAGGACTGGTCAGAAGTCGAGGATCAATGTGGATCGCAGTGAACACCGCTCGATGTCTCGATGTTCACGGGAGAAGGGTGACGTCCTATGGGCGCCTAGGTACAGGATCTCTTGCCGGTTCCTTTCCAACAACCGAGCCTCCTCGTCGGGGTTGATCTCGAGATGGGTCAGGGTGTGGCGATAACGACAGAGCAAGCAGAGATTGGTGATCTCGGTCTCACCGTCATCGGCCCAGGAGACGAGGTGGTGAACATCGCACCAGCGAGGCGAGCGGGTACAACCCGGCCAGGTGCAGTGCCGGTCACGGGCAGAGCTCCGCCCGAGATCCTCGAGCGCATCGGTTCGCCGCTGGCTGGTGGAGCGGGCTTCGTCGGGAGCCCGAGGGGGCATCAGGGCATCGAGAGCGACGAGGAGGGTCTCTCCGGCCAGCGAGGGGAGCTCGAACTCGCCCCACACCATCCCGTTGGCCCGGCGGCTTACCTCGAAGCGTCGCCGCCGCAGTTGCTCCTCGAGCTCCAGGCGCATCCCCGCCGGGTCGACCCGGTGGCGCCAGTAGTCGACGGTGCGTTTGGTCTCCTCGAAGCTTCCTCCGACGATCTCCAACAAAACATCTTCGGCCAGGAGTATCGCCCGGGATCGGTCGCCGCCGCCCGAAAGAGCAGCCCGGCATCATCGGTCGAGATCTGGCGATGTTTCCAGGCGGCGACGGTGGCGGGGTGGCGCAGGGTCGCTTGGGCGTCTTCAGGTAGTAGTTGGCCCGGTGCGCGGCGATGCGGACGGTCCGTCAGGTAAGCGACGGTGGAGGGGTATCTCATCAGGTGGTGATCACCGGCGGCGTCGGCTGCCGCCAGGGTCCGGATGAACTCGACATCGAGGGAGTGGCGGGCGGCTTCGAGCAGCATCAGGTGCTCATCCCGCTCGTCGGCAAGGCCGACTCCGGGTCCTCCAACCGCGGGATGACGATTGACCGATTCTTGATGAGCTGCCCCAATCCCATCCAGGCAACGTACAAGGCGGGTGGGACAGAAAGACCGTGCGGAGGAGTACCCGAGAAAACTTTGGCAGAAAGTGTCAAGATCCGGCAGGTGGTGGACAAAGTAACCGAATCACCGCCGTCTGCATGAACCAAAACCAGAGCGGCCCGAGGCTCGCCGAGATGTTCTCCTCGTACTACGAGGAGGTTTTGGCATTTTGCGCCCGGCGGGTCGGTCGCGGTGAGGCCGAGGACGCCGCCGCCGACGTCTTCACCATCGCGGTCAGGCGGGCGGAGGAGATCGACTGGACGACGGTGCGGCCCTGGTTGTACGGGATCGCTCGCGGGGTTCTCGCCAACCGCTGGCGGGCGCTTCAACGCCGACAACGCCTACTTATGCGAATGGCCACTTTCACTCAATCAACTTCAGAGCCACCCGCGGATGTCGTCGTTCGCCGGGTCGAGGACCACGAGGCTCTGGTCGCCTTGCAACGACTCCGGGCGAATGATCGGGAGATCCTGATGCTGGCGGCCTGGGAGGAGATGAGCGGTCCTGAGATTGCCCAAACGCTTGGAATCACGGTCTCGGCAGCCGAACAGCGACTGCACCGCGCCAAGAAGAGATATGCCCGGGTGCTCGATCCTCAGGTGACTGCAAGTTCGCTGACGAGTGAAGGAACATGAACATGAAGTACGACGCCGCCTTCGAGGCCCTCAAGCGGGCGAATCCGGAGCCTGACCCAGCCGCGCTCGTGCGGGAAATGAATCAGAGGCCTGAACCGACCACGACCGTGGTTCGCGATCACCCCGGGACAGCGCCGGTGAGAACTCGCCGGTCTTTCCGCTGGCGGCCGCTCCTCGCCGGAGGCATGGCCGTGGTGGCTTTGGTCACGCTGATGCTGCTGCCATGGAACGATGGTCGCAACGTCCTCGACGCGTTGTGGCCCTCGTCGACGGACGTCGTCAACCAATACATGGAAGCCCGTAACGCCTATGACTCCGAGCGCGCCCTCGCCTTGATGAGTGAGGACGCGTTCCTTCTCGACGTGCACCGAATGACGCGAGAGGAACTCGACTTGGGATTCGAGTCTCTTCGAGTGTATGGAATGCAGTTCGTCACGTTCGACTGTGTCAACCGGGCAGGAACCACTCTCGTTCGGTGCAGCTATCAGATGGATTCGAGACTGTCGGAGATCGTGGGCTTCCCACCTGTCGACGGGCGGATCGAGTTCCTGGTCGAGAAGGGACGCATCACTTCTCTAGTGCACGACTTCAACTTCGCCGACTACGCCCCCACGGTTTTCGAGCCCTACATCGAGTGGCTCGAAGCAGAGCATCCAGGGGCGAGGGAACAACTCTTCGTCGTCGACGATGGGGTAGTCACGCCCATCCTCACCGATTCGTCGCTCGCCCTCGCCGAGCGATACCTCGACGAGTACGACCGCTTCATCAACGGCTGAGAGCAAAAACTCACTTCTGGGTGTCAGGAATCCACCGCCCGCGAACAAATAGCCGGCATCCCGGGACCAAGTGGAAACCAATCAAAGAAGGAGACTCTCAGTGAGCACCGCCACCAAAACCATTACGCAGGTACCAACCGAACCGACGAACCGGCGGCGTTGGATGCCGACTGTTGTCGGAGGGCTGATCGCATTGGCCATCGTCCTCGCCTTCTGGGCGCCGTGGGCCGGCGAAGAAGCGACGACTCCGGTCGACATCGGCAACCAGTACATGGAGGCGCGCAACGCTTTCGATGCCGAAAAGGCCGGCGCCTTGATGAGCGCCGACGCGACGGTCCTGGATGCGCCGAGGATGAGTCGCACCGAGCTCGAGCAGGGCTTCGAAGCACTGCGCGTGTACGACGCACGGTGGGAGCCATTCGACTGCACGAACAAGCCGGGCACCACATTGGTCACCTGTGACTACTCGCTCGAGACCAATCTTTCCCGGATCGTCGGCCATACGCCGGTAGAAGGAAGCATCCTGCTGCTGGTCGAGGAAGGCCAGATCACCCGTCTGGTTCACAACTTCAACTACGACGACTACGGGACGAATGTCTTCGGAAAGTTCCTGACATGGCTGGGAGCCGAGCATCCGGGGGCGATCGATCAGGTATACGTCGAAAGGGATGGCGTCATGTCGCCGAACCTGGAACCGAAGGCCCTAGCCCAACTCGAGGGTTACATCGAAGAGTACGACCGGGCCCTCAATAGCTGAGGACGCGACGAGGATTTGCGCGGCCGCCCTCCGGGCCGCGTAAATCCTCGTCGAACGTAGCCTTGCGGTTCCAATGCGTAGGTCGGTCGCTCTCTTCCTGTTTGCCACCGCGCTCCTGGGCGCCTGTAGCCGCGGACCCGCGCCATTGGCCGTGGTCGCGAACGCTCCGGGTACGTTCGACGTCGGCGAACCACAGCGGCTGCTGGTCGGCTTGGTTGATTCCGAAACCGCGGCCTTCCTGGCCAGTCCGGACCTCGAGACCAGCGGTGTGCTCGTCGCCCCCGATAGCACGGAGCGAGAAGTGTCCACCGAGTTCCTGTGGACGGTTCCGGACCGGGTCGGTATATACCTGATACGCGACACCTTCGACCAAGAAGGCACCTGGTGGGTGAAGCTACGTCCACAGGGAATGACGGAATCGATGCAAGCCTCATTCATCGTCGGCAGCGAAGATCCGATGCCGGGAATCGGAGATCCGGCGGTCTCGATCGAAACCCGAACCACAGAAGAACACCAACTAAGCGAGATCAGCTCGGACCCTGATCCCGACCCCTCCTTTTATGAGCTGTCTCTCGATCAGGCGCTTACCAACGGACGTCCCACCGTCGTCGTCTTTGCCAGCCCCGCCTTCTGCACCAGCCAGACCTGCGGTCCGATGCTGGACCAGGTCGAGGCCGTGGCCGACCAGCATCCCGACGCCAACTATCTCCACGTCGAGATCTACGAGAATCTCGATGCCGAGACCTTCGAGGACCTCCGGATTAGCGAAGCCGTGTCGGCGTGGGGGCTGCCGAGCGAACCATGGGTTTTCGTGATGGATGGCCAAGGCAGGGTCTCGTCTCGTTTCGAAGGAGCGCTCGGCGAGGGCGAAATCGAGGAGGCCCTGGCCGCCGTCGGCGCCTGATCGTCGGGGGGCGAGGACCAGGGACTGTCAACCTATGATGCCCGCCGATGCTGCCGACGCGCCGAAAGAAGCTCGGGCGACTCCTTGTCCTCACCGCGCTCGCCATCTCCCTCGCTAGCTGTTCGATAATCGGAATCCCGGATTCCCCTCTCAACTCCCTCGATCCCCAGGGGCCTTTCGCCGAGCGGATCGACAACCTTTTCTGGCCAGTGTTCTGGGTGGCGACCGTGGTGTTTGTCCTGGTCGAGGGGGCGATGGTCGTGTCGCTTTTCCTCTTTCGTGATCGGCCCGGCCGAAAAGAGCCCCGCCAGATCCATGGCAACAACAAGCTCGAAATCATGTGGACGATCATCCCCGCAGTCATCCTGGCTTCGATTGCCATTCCAACTGTGCGGGGAATCACCGACCTGACCGAATGCGGTGCCGACGCCTATCCAATCCAGGTCATCGGCCATCAGTGGTGGTTCGAATATCGCTACCCCCAGGAAGAAGTCGTCACCGGCACCGAGTTGGTCATGCCCGCTGGCCGCGAGGTTTGCGCCACGATGACCTCCGAGGACGTGCTTCACAACTTCTGGATCCCGGCCCTCAACGGCAAGCGCTATCTGGTCCCCGGTCAGGAAACGCAATTGCGCCTCGAGGCGTTCGAACCCGGAACCTTCATCGGACAGTGTGCTGAGTTCTGCGGCCTCTCCCATTCGTTGATGCGAGCCCGGGCGGTGGCGCTGACCGAAGACGAATTCGCCTCGTGGGTCTCGTCACAGCAGGAGCCGGCCGCGCAACCGGCGGAAGGATCGGAGGCGGCTGCCGGACTCGAAGTGTTTCTCAACCGCTGCACCCAGTGCCATACGGTCGACCCCTTCAACGTGGTCGCCCTCGACGAATTCAGCGGGCCTGATCTCACCCATTTCATGTCCCGGGACACCATCGCCGGCGGCGCTCTCGAGTACTCGCGGGAGAACCTCACCCGCTGGCTCGCCAATCCCCCGGAAGTCAAGCCAGGGTCCTACATGCCCGACCTGGGCCTCACTCAAGAGGAGATAGATTCCTTGATCGCGTTCCTGGAGACTCTCGAATGACGACCGCAGCCGAAAAAGCCACCACGATCTTCCGCCGCCCGCGGGCCGAGACCGGGTTCTGGTCCTGGTTGACGACCGTCGATCACAAGAAGATCGGGATCCTCTACGGCTACACGGCGTTCATCTTCTTTGTGATCGGCGGGGCCGAGGCCCTCCTTCTCCGCATCCACCTCGCTTCCGCCGAGAGCAATGTCCTCTCCGCGGCCGACTACAACGGCCTGTTCACTACCCACGGCCTCACGATGATCTTCCTCGTCGTGATGCCGATGTCGGCAGCCTTCATGAACTATCTGCTGCCGCTGATGATCGGTGCCCGCGATGTCGCGTTCCCCCGGCTCAATGCCCTCTCCTACTGGATCTTCCTTTTCGGCGGCATCTTCTTGTATTCCGGTCTGCTCTTTTCCGCCGTCGCCCCACCGCTCGGCGTCGTCCCCGGGATCCCGGGCAACCTCGATCCTTCCGACGCCCGATCGTTCGGCGCCCTCCCCGATGGCGGGTGGTTCATGTATCAGCCCAACGCCGCCCAGGAGTTCTCTCCCAGCCTGGCCATCGACTTCGCCGCCCTCGGCCTCCAGATCCTGGGAGTGGCCTCGCTGATCTCGGCCGTCAACTTCATCGTCACGTTCTTCAACCTGAGGGCCAAGGGCATGCGGCTCCTGCGGGTGCCGGTGTTCATCTGGATGACGGTGGTCGTGGCATTCCTGCTGCTCTTCTCACTGCCGATCATCGCCATCGCCCTCTTCATGGTGACCTTCGACCGCCAGTTCGGCACCCTCTTCTTCGACGCCACCGCCGGCGGGGATCCGATCCTTTGGCAGCACCTCTTCTGGCTATTCGGTCACCCCGAGGTGTACATCCTGATCCTTCCCGCGATGGGAATCGTGTCCGAGATCATCCCCGTCTTCAGCCGTAAACCCTTGTTTGGCTACGCAGCAGTGGTGTTTGCCGGGGCCGGCATCGCCTTCCTCGGCTTCGGTGTCTGGGCCCACCACATGTTCTCTTCGGGCATCACCACCGTGGCCCAGGTGGGATTCGGCCTCACGACGATGACGATCGCCATTCCCACCGGCGTGAAGATCTTCAACTGGATGGGAACCATGTGGCTTGGGCGATTACAGCTCAAGACCCCGATGTGGTTCGCGATTGGCTTTTTGACCATGTTCACGATCGGTGGGCTGTCCGGCGTCACCCATGCCGTCGTCCCCTCCGACTGGCAGCAAACCGACACCTACTACATCGTCGCTCACTTCCACTACGTCCTCTTCGGAGGAGCCATCTTCGGGCTCTTTGGCGGCCTCTACTACTGGTTCCCCAAGTTCAGTGGACGGATGATGAACGACCGTCTCGGCAAGGTGCACTTCTGGTTGTGGATGATCGGCTTCAACATGACCTTCGCCCCCATGCACTGGCTGGGGCTACAAGGGATGATCCGGCGTACCTGGCGCTATGACCCCAGCCTCGAAACCTGGAATCGGATCGTCACGGTTGGGGCGTTCATCATCGCGATCGGATTGCTGGTTTTCATCTTCAACTTCCGCACCTCCAAGCGGCGGGGAGAAATCGCCGGAATGGACCCCTGGGATGCCCGGACGCTCGAATGGTCGATTCCGAATCCAACCCCGGCTTTTAACTTCGCGGAGGTACCGATCGTGCACGGCCTCGACGAGTTCTGGCACCAGAAGTACACCGAGGACAAGACCGGCAGGCCGATCCGCAAGCCCGAAGCAGACGAACAGGTCGCCCGACTCGAAGACATCGGTATCAATCCCCCGGAGCCGGTGCATCTCCCGAACCCCAGCTACTTCCCAATCGTGATGGCGGCCGGCCTGCCGCTAATCGCCTACGGAATCATCTTCCACCGCTCGATCGCCGGCAAGGCCCTTATCGTGCTGGGGGTGGTGATCGCCCTCGCCGCTCTGATCGGCTGGGGCTCCGAGCCCCTCGAGGAGGCCCATTGACCGCCGCCGCTCATGAGGCCCAGAGCCCTCACCAGGACCTTCATGAGTCAACCGGAGTCGAGAACCGCAAACTGGCGATGTGGGCGTTTCTCAGCTCCGAATTTCTCTTCTTCGGAGCGCTCATCACCAACTATCTCCTGTACGTCGGGCGGGAGTTTGCCTCCGGTCCGAAGCCTTCGGAGATCTATGACATCCCTTTCACGTCGGTTAGCTCCTTCGTCCTTTTGATGAGCTCATTGACCATGGTCCTGGCTCACAATGCCCTCAGCCGCGGGGATCAAGGAGCAACCCGTACGTGGCTCCTGGCGACGGCCATGCTGGGCTCGGTGTTCCTCGCCGGTCAGGTATTCGAGTTCACGGAGTTCATCACCCTGGAGAACATGACCCTCGCCACCAACCCTTCGGCATCGGCCTTTTACGTTCTGACGGGCTTCCACGGCACTCACGTCGCTATCGGGGTGATCATGCTGCTCTCGCTGTTCGGTCTCTCTAAGCGCATGGGCGGACTGACCAACCGCCAATTCCTCAACCTCGAACTGGTTGGCCTCTACTGGCACTTCGTCGACATCATCTGGATCGTGATCTTCACCGTCGTCTACCTGCTCACTGCCGTTCCGGGAGCCTCCTAGCCAATGGCCGACGAACATCACGTCGCTCATCCCACTCCGGCCCAATACGTCAAAATCGCGATCGGGCTCGCCGTCCTCACCGCCATCGAGGTGGGGCTCTTCTACCTCAATGACGCAGTCCAGTTGGGCTGGATCAACACCGCCGCCCTGCTGATTCTGGCGTTCCTCAAGTTCGTCATCGTCGTCGGCTGGTACATGCACATTCGCTACGAGAAGGCGGCCGTGAGTCGCTTCTTCACCTTTGGCTTCGCCCTGGCCTTCTCCCTCTATGCCGTGGTGCTGATCTCGTTCGGAGTTCTCGCCGTCAGTCGCTGATGGAACACCTCCCTGCTTTTCACCTCCACGGCGACGTGGTGTTGATTCTGGGAACGATCGGACTTGGCTTCTGGTGGCTTCAGGTTCGGATGCGGCCGCACCTCGGGTCGAGCTTGGTTGCGTCGACGAGAACGCAGTGGACCAGTTTCTATGCCGGACTCGGCCTCTTATGGATCGTCTCTTCCTGGCCCTTTCACGATCTCGCCGAGACCAGCCTCTACTGGGTGCACATGGTCGACCACATGGTGATAACCCTCTTTGCTCCGCCGCTGATGATCCTGGGTCTCAACCGGCAGCTGGCCGACCGCCTCTTCGGCCATCCCTGGGTCCGACCCTGGCTCAAACGACTGGCCCATCCCGTGACCGCCTTCGCCATCTTCAATCTGGGAATGGTGGCCACCCACTGGCCGGAGGCGGTGGCCTTGTCGCTGCGCAACGAACTAGCTCACTTTCTGATCCACGCATTTCTCTTCGGCTCGGCGGTGCTGATGTGGTTGCCGGTGGTTTCCCCGGCAACGGTGATTCCGCGCATCGCTCCGCCGATGCAACTTGTCTATCTCTTCCTCAACTCGATTCTTCCCACCATCCCCGCCAGCTTCCTCACCTTCTCGAGCGTGCCGATCTATCCCGCCTACGGGGATGCGTCGCTCGCTTTTGGGCTAACGGCAGTGGCCGATCAGACCATCGCCGGGTTGATCATGAAGATCGGCGGCACCGTTTACTTTTGGATCTTGATGGCCGTTATCTGGTTCCGGTGGGCATCGGAGGAGAAGCGGTGGGACCAGATCGAAGAAGAACTGCGCACCGTTCCCTAGCGGCTGGCCTGGCGGCGCTGCTTATCGTGGCCTGTTCCCCGAACTCGGGAACTGTGATGGGCGTCGTGATCGCGGTTGACGGCACCTTGACCGAGGTGAGCTCGTTCACCTTGCTGGTGGAAGGAGATGAGCTCACTTTCGAGCCGGTGCCGGACGGGGACTATCCCTATCCCCTCAGCCATCTGCGCGAGCACCTGCGCGATGGCAGCCCGATCTTCGTCACCTGGGAACGGGTGGACGGTGCACTGCGAGCGCTGGCATTAGAGGACGCCTAGGGCGTCGTCGTCGCCACGGTGGTTTCGGCCGATTCCCCACCGGCGACCGTTTCTTCAGTCGCTGTGGCCTCTTCATCTTCGTGAAGGGCGTCGGGATTCCTCGCCAGCATCACCGCGAACACGATCATCACCACGATCCCGATTCCCCCCAAAGCCAACAGGAACTCGCCGCGGGAAATCCGCATCCCAGGCCGCGAGGCAGAGAGGGAGGCAATGGCGAGGATGCTGGCCGAGGCGATGATGGCCAGGACGGCGGCACCGCCGGATGCGAGATGATTGGACCGAATGAGAACGATGGCCAGGGGGAGCACCAGCAGGCCGAGGGCGAGGATGCCCGCCAGCGGAACGGCGATGGCGCCGGTCAGCCGGGACTGAACCCTCGTCATTTCCTCGCTCTCCTCGTTGCGAACGCCAGTGGGTACGCCGAGGACCTGCACCACCGCCGCCACGACCCAGCCCAGGACCCCGCCCCCGATCATCACCACGAAGATTGCCGCCACCACCGGGAGCTGGACCAGTTCAGGGGCGTTTTCCACCGGTTGACCGAATGAAGCCAAAGCCGCACCGGCTCCGAGTCCGAGAACTCCCCCCAGCACCGCACCGAGAAGTGCACTGGTGCGGCCGCGACCGGAGAGGCCACCGCCGTTTTGGACCCAGCCGGCGAGGGTGCGGGAGAGAGAAGCCACAATCGCCCCGAACAGCACCGAGAAGAGGGCGGTCACCAGGATCAGCCGCCCTCGTTCCAGGATCAAGGCGGGACTGAAATCGCCCTCCTCGCCCATGACCGAAGCGTTGGGCAGAGTCCATGGCGATGCCGCCAGCAAGCCAAGCACTCCGAGAAGAACGCCGGACCAGAACCCCACCCGGCCGGCGACCGAAATCCGTCTGCGCAGGGGCTGGGCCTCGACCGGCTCCTCCTCGGGCTCGAGGATCGCGGGCACCGTGGGAGCGGGGGCTGGTGCGGCCGCGGGAAGTGGTGGGGAGGGAGCGAGGACGGGCTCGGCCTCGGTGCCAGGTTCTTCCACTGGGGTCGTGGGAGCCGAGGGCGCAGGAGTGGTGACAGTTTCTCCCCCCGCCCACGCCGCCAGGATTTCGTCGACTGACACCCCACTGGCCTTGGCCCGGGCCTCGGCGGAGCGCTTGACGATCGCTTCTGGGGCACCGAGGGCCGAAGCTGCTGCCGAGAGGGTCATCGGGCGGTGAGCTTAAACCCGGCTACTCGCGGGTCGCTCCCTCGGGCTCAACGTCTCCCTCTCCCTCGGCTGCTCGCCGCTGGGCCCTTCGTTCGGCCCAGCGCAGGACGAGAACGGCGAGCACGGCCGGAACTACGAAGATCCCGATCTCATCGATTCCGCCGAGATGCGCGACGACCGTCACCATTCCGACAGCTTCCAGATCTCGGGTTCAAACGTGCCCGGCTCGAGGCCGACGTCGGCGAATAGTCGCACCGATTCGGTGAGGTGAGCCCGGGACAGCTCGCCGCGACCGGCCTGATGCAAGGTGTCGGCGAGGTTGTTGTGGAGGGCGGCTAGCTGGTGGCGATCGCCGACTCGCTCGAGCACGGCCAGGGCGGCCTCCCCGGCCTCGATCGCAGCGGGGAGGTCGCCCGCTCTTCGATATGCCAGGCCGAGGTTGTTCAGCGTCGCGGCCACCAACTCAGCCCGTCCCGTGTCTTTGGCGATGGCGTTGGCCTTCTGCAAACGGCTAATCGCTATTTGGGGGGTCGGAGCCAGCATGCCGAAGAGATTGGCGGCCTGCGCCAATCCGGCAATGTCGCCACTCGCCTTCGCCTCCTGCCGCGCCAACGTGACCAGCTCCTCGGCGGCGTGATCGTCTCCCTGATGATGGGCAACGACCGCCCGATCGGCAGTGATTTGATTCGAGAGGTCTGGCGGTGGATCGAGCGCGGCGGCGCGTTCCAGCGAGGCTTGGGCCAAGGACCAACGACGAAGCCGCTGATAAACGCCTCCGATCCGAAATTCGACCTCCGGGCCCTCCTTCACCGCGGCGTAGGCGGCGAGGGCGGCTCCGTAGTCGCCCAGACGCACGGCTGCATCTCCCAGCAGGAGCCCGAGGCGATCCCGATCCGGGTAGCCCAAGGCGGCGGCGGCTCGCAAGTGAACACTTCCCGCCTCGTAGGCGTGGAGGTCGAATGCTTCCCGACCCGCTTCGAAATGGGAGGCGGCGGCATCCGCCGTGCGACCGGCTGCTTCCAGATGCCACGCCCTGGCCGCCGTATGCATCGGTCCCGCCAGTGCATCGGCAGCACGACCGTGAAGGATCCTCGTTCGAGCTTTCGACAGGCGTTGAAGAACCGCCCGTCGCACGGCGTCGTGGGCGAAGGCAACTCCGTTCTCGTTCTCGATCATCAGTCCTTGCAAGATGAGCTCTTCGATTGCAGAGACCATCTCCTCGTCTCCGCGCCCACTGACGCTTTGTAGCACTTCGGCCTCGACCTCAGTTCCGAGCACGCTTGCTGCCGAAAGCACCTGCCAGGAGGTCTCTGCCAGGCGATCAAGCCGAACTTCGACCAGCCGTTCCAGATCGCGCGGCAGGTCGGCGCGGTCGGAACCGGCTGCATCGCGGTAAGAAATCAGGAAGAGAGGATTGCCCTGCGCGCGGGCGAGAATCTCCCGCACCTCCGATTCGCTCAGAAGTGGCCCCGGCCTGCTGTCGAGCAGCTGGCGAGACGCCAGCTCGTCCAGAGGGCCGAGGTGGATTCGCTCAACTTCGCCATCTCGCTCGAGACGCCGGAGCAGAACCGAGAAAGGCGAGGAAGCGTCGATCTCGTCCTGTCGCCAACTCAAGATCAGCCGGGCACCTTTGGGCTCAGGATGGGTGAGGAAGAGGTTGAGAATTTCTTGCGACGACCGGTCGAGCCAGTGGGCGTCGTCCACGACCAGCCAGCCCCCGCGCAGCAGGTGGTGCAGTGCGGCCACGACGCCGGCGTGGAAATGCGCCGCCGCCCCTGGTCCCAGATCGGACCCTATCGGCTGCGGAAATCCAGCGTCGGCCAACTGCGGGAGGAGCCTCGTCGCCTCGGCGGCAATAGCCGGCGGATTTCCCTCCGCAAAAGGCAGAGCGGAGGTGAGAAGGTCTCGTATCGCCAGGTAGGGGACTCCTTCGACACCGGGCGTCGTGCTGGCGCGGGCCACCGGCCCCGCCTGGCTTTCCAGCCAGGCGTCGAGCAGCCGGCTCTTGCCGATGCCTTCATCGCCCTCGAGGACCAGGCTTCCCAGCGCGGCACTCATCTGCTCGAGTTCCCGCTGGCGACCGATGATTGGCCTCAGAGCCGGAACCGCTGACCTTTCTCGCGATACGGGCATCGTCTCCACCCTGCCCGTCGGAGGAAGCGGTTCCGTTCCTTCCATGATCATTTCGTAAAGCTGTCGCGTCTCTGGCAGGGGCGCCACCCCCAGTTCCCGATCGAGCACCGCGGCACACTCTCGGTACTGGCGAAGGGCGCCCACCCGGTCTCCGCTCCAAACGAGGAACTGCATCACCTGGCGGTGGGCCACCTCGTCGAGAGCGTCAGCCAGGAGACGACGTCGCACCGCCGCCTCGGCCTCTGCGAAACGTCCGGCGCTGGCCAAGGCCAAACCCCAACGACTGACCAGGTCTCGCCAATTTCGCCGGTGCATCTCGTCCTGGGATCGCTGCCACACCTCGAACTCGGCCGCATCTCGCAGATAGAAGCCGTCGAGGAAAGTCCCCCGATAGAGCGAAACCGC
>JAICGW010000045.1 GCA_025922945.1 Acidimicrobiia bacterium
GCACTCGGCAACGTTGCCGGCTGCCTCGTCGAAGAGTTCGAAAAAACGCTCGTCGGTCGGCAGCAACCGGAACTTCATCATCCGCGAACGTAGACGGGCCGGGGCAAGGTTGCACCTCGGCGGCGAGGCGGCGGGTGGTCGGTACTCTCTCGGACGTGGGTCCGGCGATGCACATCGATTGGGATGTTGCGATCGAAATGGACGACGGACAGGTTCTCCGTGCCGACGTATACCGCCCCGCGACCGACGTCCCCCATCCGGTCATCCTTTCCTACGGGCCTTACGCCAAGGGCCTGGCCTTCCAAGACGGATACCCCGACCAGTGGCGTCTCATGACCACCCAGCACCCCGACGTCGAGGCCGGGTCGAGCAACCGCTTCCAGAACTGGGAAGTGGTCGATCCCGAGAAGTGGGTACCCGACGGGTACGCAGTGGTGAGAGTCGACTCCCGAGGCTGTGGCCGCTCACCCGGCTACATCGACGTTTTCTCTCCCCGGGAGACCGACGACCTCGTGGCCTGTATCGAATGGGCCGGCACCCAGCCGTGGAGCACGGGGAAGGTGGGTCTGAACGGGATCTCGTACTACGCCATTAACCAGTGGCACGCCGCCTCCCGGCAACCCCCTCACCTGGCGGCGATGTGCGTGTGGGAGGGTGCCGCCGACTGCTATCGGGACATGACCCATCACGGCGGCATCCTCTCCACCTTCTGGGCTAACTGGTACGACATGCAGGTGAAGACCGTCCAGCATGGCCTTGGCGATCGCGGGGCGGTGAGTCGGGTGACCGGAGTCCCGGTTACCGGCGAAATCAACCTCACGGACGCCGAGCTGGAGCGGAACCGTGCCGATCTCGGTGCCGACGTCCGGGGTCATCCGCTCGACGACTCCTTTCACCGTGACCGGTCGCCCGAGTGGTCGAAGATCGACATCCCTCTCCTCACCGCCGGCAACTGGGGCGGCCAGGGATTGCATCTCCGCGGCAACGTCGAGGGATTCGTGCGCGCGGCCACATCCCGGAAATGGCTTGAGCTCCATGGTCTCGAGCACTGGACCCACTTCTACACCGACTATGGGGTTGGGCTGCAGAAGCGGTTCTTCGCCCGATTCCTCAAGGATGAGGACAACGGATGGGACAACGAATCGCCCGTCCGGCTCCAGATCCGACATCTCGACCGCTTTGAGGAACGGATGGGAGAGGCCTGGCCGCTCCCGGAGACTTCATGGACCACTGTTTTCCTCGATGCCGTCGATATGACCCTTTCCTTCGAGGATCCGGCGGCGAGCGCATTGGCGCGCTACGACGCCACCGGCCAGGGCGCGACCTTTCTTCTCGACCCATTCGAGGCGGAGACCGAGATCACCGGCCCCATCGCCCTAAAGCTGTTCGTTGCCTCCGAGACCACCGACGCCGACATATTCGCGGTGGTGCGGATCTTCGATCCCCAAGGTGGAGAGATCACATTCCAGGGCGCCATCGACCCGCATACGCCAGTGGCCCAGGGGTGGCAGCGGGCCTCGCATCGCCGCCTCGATTCGGACCTCTCCCTCCCCTACCGGCCCTATCACACCCACGACCGGGTCGAGCCGCTCACTCCCGGCGAGATCTACGAGCTCGACGTCGAGATCTGGCCCACCTCGATCGTCGTACCCGCCGGCTATCGGCTGGGGCTCTCGATCCGAGGCAACGACTACGAATACGAGGGAGATTTGGGCGAGGCTTCGCTGAGCACCTTCAAGAACCGCTTGACCGGGTGCGGGCCCTTCCTCCACGACGACCCGTTCGACCGTCCGCCGGACGTCTATGGAGGCGCGGTGACGGTCCACACCGGCCCCGAGCACAGGTCGACGCTGTTACTGCCGGTGATCCCTCGTCCTTGAAGGGCGCTAGCCCCGGTCGGCAGGAGGGCCGGTCGACGATCTAATGGCGAGAGTCGGTGAGAGGAGTACCCGACCTGGGGAAACGTCCTCACCGGCAATCAGCGCGAGCAGCGTGGTCGCGGCATCGACCCCCATCCGGCGATAGGGAACCCGAACCGCAGTCAAGGACGGCTGCATGAGATCCAGCAAGGGCATGTCGTTGTAGCCGGTTATCGATACGTCGACACCGATGACCTTGCCCAGAGACCTCACCGCCCGGTAGCAGCCGAGTCCCAGCAAGTCGTTGGCGGCGACGATCGCCGTGAGGTCGGGGTGACGGCTGAGAAGGGCCAGGGCCGCCGTCGTCCCCGGCTCCACCTGGTACCACTCCGCTTCCTCGACAAGATCGATGTCGGCCTCGAGACCCACGGTCGACATCCAGGCGAGGAACGCATCGCGGCGCCCCCGGCCAGTCGAGACCCATTCCGGCCCGGCCACATGCCCGATGCGCTCATGGCCCAACTCTCGCAGGTGCCTCACCGCCAGACCGATCCCGGCGTGGTCGTCGCCTACGATCGCCGGAATCGAGTCGTCGTCGACTGAGCGGTTGACGAGGACCATCGAAACGTCTCGTTGCGCTTGCCTGGCGGTATCGGAGACGACCCGACCAGGAGTGGCGAGGATTAGCCCGTCGACATGACGCTCCAGCATGTCCTCCACCAGGCTGTCGGCGTGATTCGGCCCCCGGTCGGCGTTTCCAATGAGGACCGAGTAGCCGTCCTCGACGAGCACCGACTCGACCCCGGCGATGATCGGCCCGAAGAGAGGGTTCTCGACGTCGGGGATGATCACCCCGACCGACATGGTGCGGTTGGTCCGTAGCCCTCGCGCCAGAGGATGTGGCCGGTAGCCGAGCTTGCGAGCAGCCTCAGCGACTCGCTCCACAGTCACCGGGTGGACGATGAAAGCCGTACTCGGGTTCAGCGCGCGCGATGCCGTGGAGATGTGCACTCCCGCCTCGCGGGCCACGTCTTTCAAGGTGGATCGGATCGACGACACTGGCCGCGAGGCTATTCGTTGCGCGGGCGGCCGGGGCGGGTTCTGCGGCCCGGAGGTGAGGTGCTGTTTGCGCTGCCCAGCTAAAGATCCGATACTACAAACGATTGCGGCGGAACCGATTGCGACGGAACCGTTGCGGAGGCACCCCTGTCTGGGAGGGGAATGCTCCGGTGACCCAGAGACGCGAGGGAGACATGGCCGAAAACAAGTACCCCCACCGGGTGGGCTGGATTGGGGCCGGTCGGATGGGCACAGCTCTCATCGAACGCTTACTCGCCTCGGATGTGGACCTCTGGGTCTACAACCGCACGCGCTCTAAGGCCGAACTTTTAGCAGCCAAGGGTGCGAAAGTCGTCGACTCACCGGCCGACCTCGCCGAGCGAGACATTGTCTTCACCATGGTCGCCGGTCCTGAAGATGTCCTCGAAGTGACGGTGGGCGAGGAGGGGGTCCTCTCTCGGTCCGATCGCCGACCGGAAATCCTCGTCGACTCGACGACGATCGATGCCGTTACCTCGCAAACGCTCACCAAGCGGGCGGCGGAAATGGGCACGGCGGTGCTGGCGGCCCCGGTCTCGGGTAATCCCAAGGTCGTGAAATCGGGCCGTCTCACCTCTGTCGTGTCGGGGCCGAAAGAAGCTTTCGAGATCGTGCTGCCCTACCTCGAGTGTTTCGGGCGCAAAGTCACCTACGTAGGCGGTGGGGACGAAGCCCGGCTGGTCAAGATTTGTCACAACCTGATGCTGGGCGTGGTCACCCAGTCCCTGGCGGAGATCACCCTCCTCGCCGAGGCGGCCGGAGTATCGCGCGCCGACTTCCTCGAGTTCCTCAACGACAGCGTGATGGGCTCGACCTTCACCAAGTACAAAACCCCGGCGTTCGTGAACCTGGACTACACCCCGTCTTTCACCTGGCACTTACTTCGCAAGGACTTCGAGTTGGGTCTCGAGACCGGAAGGCTGCTCGGGGTCCCCCTCCCGACCGCTGCCCTCGTGCACCAGATCGTCCTGGACGGTATCGGGCGCGGATTCGGCGATCAGGACTTCGCCTCGATGCTGGCCCGGCACGCCGAGGGCACGGGCGTCGATCTCATTCCGGAGAACAAAGAGGTCGCCGACGGCCTGAGTTGATCTCGCCGGCTGCGCCGGCACTCCCCACCACCAGAGGGAAGAACCCCGGCGGTCTAGAGATGCCGTTCTAGGTAGTCGAGGACACCGGTAATAGCGGCTTCGGCCACCTCGTTGACTTCGTACTGGCCGTCGGAGCCGCGCAAGGGGTAGATGTAGCCGTGAAGGTCGTGGTCCCAACTCACCCACTCGACAGGCTTGCCGGCCTCGGCGAGCAACTCGTAGGAGACCCGGAATATCCCCTGGAGGTGATCGTCTTCTCTCCCCATCACCAGGATCGGGGTGTCGATTGTCGAGATCCGCTCCGCCGCCTTCTTCATATCGATACGTGCGCGCACCTTTTCCGTCTCCACCATCTGCATTTCCTCGATGTTCCGCATACCCGTGTCGGGCTCGACGAAGGCCGTCTCGTCGGGAGTCAATGCCAGGAACTCGTGTGAGGCCGGCTCGGAAGCCACGGCCGCTTTGATGCCCTGGTATTCGGAGGTGATCTTGAGCACCATCTCCCCACCGTGGCTCATCCCGATCAAACCGATCCGCTCGGCGTCGATACGCGGGTCCTTCTTGAGTTGCTCGACAATGGCAATCTCGTCCTCGTATTCGAGAGGTGAGCGGTTGAACATGTCGCGTCCCTGCCTGGTGTCACGGATCAACCGACCGCCGTTCTCGTAGCCGAGCTCGACTTCGGTCCGATAACGAATCCAGGCGCAGGCATAACCCCGCTCGAGGAGACGCTCCATGATGTAGCCGCGGTTGGCGACGGCGTTCCTGATCCAGGGCATGCCTCCGCCACCGTTACCGGAGGCGAGCAGGACGAGTGGGAACGGGCCGTCGCCCGGAGGGAGTCGAAGACCGATCGGGGCATAGAGGCCATCCCAGGTCTCCAGATACTTGAGTTCCACTGGGATGTCGGAGCCGGCTACTTCCTCGGTCACGGTGACGTTTTCCGGGTCCATGGGATATCCCTTCTCACGGTGCATTTCGACCTGCGCAAACGTTAGGGCGGTAACCTAACCCGCCACGATGAGAGCCGCGCAGGTCAAGGCCATCGGCGATCTGCCCGAGCCGGTCGAACTGGACGAGCCCGCCCCCGCCGACGGTCAGGCGTTGATCGCGGTCACCTCCGCAGCCCTCAACCCCGTCGAGCTGCGGGTGGCCGCCGGCCGAATGCCGGGCGCGATAGCACCGTATGTCCCCGGCCTCGAAGGCGTTGGAACGATCATTACATCCAGCACCCTGCCCGCGGGAACCCGAGTCCGGTTCGAGAACGACCTCCCCGGTTTCGGCAAGGACGGTGCGCTTCGGGAAATCGCGGTCGCCGAGGAAACCGCTCTCCTCGAATTGCCTTCATCGGTCGATGACAGCACTGCCGCCGCCGCGGGTGTCGTCGGTGTGACCGCCGAGTTGGCGTTCCGCCTCGCGGGCATGCAAGGCGAGGAGCGAGTGGCAGTCCTCGGCGCCACGGGCGGCGTCGGCCAGATGGCGGTGCAGCTCGCCGCCGTCCGGGAGGCTGGGTCCGTGGTGGCGGTGGGACGTCATCGACCCCGACTCGATTGGCTCCGAGCGAACGGGGCAACGGCATCGATCGACCTGACGGAGCCAGCCGATCTGACCGAGATTCTCATCAAAGCGGCCGGCGGTCCATTAGACGTGGTGGTGGACGCGCTTTGGGGTGCTCCGGCGATGGACGCCATCGAGGCGTTGGCCGAGGGCGGCAGACTCGTCAACGTAGGTAACACCGCCGGCACCGAGGTGGAGTTGCCACTGCAGGCGATGCGCAAGGCCCGCAGTTCGGTGGTCGGCCTCTCGTCCGGCTGGACGCCGATGTCAGAGAAACTCGATGCCTACCGGTTCGTGATCGGCCAGCTCGCCGCCGGGGCGATCGAGTTGAACGTCGACCGAGTCCCTCTCGAGTCGATCGGGTCGGCCTGGTCGCGTCAGGCTCAGTTTCCTCATACAAAGATCGTCGTTTCGCTCGTCTGACAGCCGCCTCATACGGGCGCACCCGCCATTGGGTTTCTCGAGTTTGCCAGCGCCGTCCAAACCGTCGCCGGGCGGAGCGGCATCTCGATGTCGCTCACGCCATATGGAGCGAGGGCGTCGAGCACGGCATTGACGATCGCCGGGGGGGCACCGATGCAGCCCGCCTCGCCCGTCCCCTTGGCCCCGAGTGGGTTGGAAGGAGCCGGATGGACCAATCGCTCCGACGTGATCGGTGGAGCGTCGCTGGCGCGAGGGATCGCGTAGTCGACCAGGGTCGATGTGATCAGCTGGCCCTGCTCGGAATACTGGACGCCCTCGTAAAGGGCTTGGCCGATTCCCTGCATTAGCGATCCGTGAAGCTGTCCCTCCACGATCATGGGGTTGAGGACGTTGCCGCAGTCGTCGACTGCCACCATCCGGAGAAGGTCCACTTCACCAGTGTCGAGGTCCACTTCGACCACCGCCACATGCACTCCGTACGGAAAGGTCTGGGCGCCGGGCACGAACCAGTCCTCGGCCGTCAGGTCCACGCCTCGTTGGTGTGCCGCCTCGGCCACCTCCGACCAGCCCATCTCGGTCCCCGGCACCCCGGCGATGAAGAAGGTGCCCTCTTTGAGCAACACGTCGGCCGGCGCTGACTCCAAGAGGTCGGCGACCAAGTCGATCGCCCTTTCCCTCACCACGTGGGCCGATCGCCAGATCGCCGCTCCCCCGATCTGGGCGGACCGACTGGCGAAGGTGCCGGTGCCCTGGGCGACTTCGTCCGTGTCTCCCGCCACGTAGCGGACATCTTCTGCGGAAACACCGAGCGCGGCCGCCGCCAGTTGCGCCCACGCGGTCTCGTGTCCTTGGCCCGAGGACGCCGAACCGGTTCGCAGCGTGATCGAGCCGGCCCGATCGACCTCGACGCGACCGTACTCGCCGGCGTCGACGGCGCCCCCGGCCCGCTCGACGAAAGCCCCGAAGCCCACTCCGAGGGGTTTGCGTCCCTCGGCGAGACGTCCCTTTTGCTCCCGCCTGAGGCGATCCAATTCCACCAGATCAACGGCGCGACGCAGTGCTGCGGCGTAATCACCGGAGTCATAGAGGGCCCCGGTCGGCGTGCGGTGAGGCAGGGACTCGGACGGGATGAAGTTGGTCAACCGCACCTCGACGGGGTCCAGTTCGGCGGCCCGGGCGAAAGCGTCCACGGCCCGCTCGATGGCGTACGCGGCCTCGGGTCGTCCGGCCCCCCGATACGACCCGGTCGGCGCCGCGTTGGTCACCACCGCCGTGGTCTTCACCGACACGTTCTCGATGTCGTACAGGCCGAGGGCAACCAGCCGGGAGAAGTTTGGGATTCCGGTTCCATTATGCGGATAGGCGCCGACGTCGGCGAGGATGTCGATCTCGGCGCGCTGGATGCGACCGCCCCGTGTCCCCATGAGCTTCACCCGGTGAAAGGAGCCCCGACCGTGCGTGCCTCCGCTCAAGTGTTCGCGCCGCCTTTCCGCCCACAACACTGGCCGCCCGAGGCGAAGTGCAAGAGCCGCGGTCACTGTGTGCTCTGGATAGGTCATTCCCTTCATCCCGAATGCCCCGCCGACATCGGGAACGACCACGTGGAGCTTGTTGCGATCCATTGGGATCAGCTGAGAGAGACGCGCCTGCACGCCATGGGGACGCTGATGGCTGATGTATACGGTCAAGCGCCCATCGTCCTCGGGAACAGCGAGAATCACGAGCGGCTCGATGGGATTGGGAGCTAGCCGCTGGTTGGCCACCGCCACCTCGGCTACGACCTCGTAATCGTCGAGCGACTCTCCCACCGCCAACTCGGTGCGATTAACGACATTGGTCCCCGCGGTCTCGTGGATGATCACCTCGTCGGAAAGGCTCTCGCGTGGGTCGATCACCGCGGGAATGGGCTCGTAATCCACCCACACCAGATCGGCGGCATCAACGGCTGTGGCGAGGGACTCGGCAGCCACCGCTGCGATCGGTTCTCCGACATAACGAACCTTCTCCT
The DNA here is from genome assembly GCA_025922945.1 of Acidimicrobiia bacterium. Taxonomy (GTDB): domain Bacteria; phylum Actinomycetota; class Acidimicrobiia; order Spongiisociales; family ZC4RG35; genus JACCTH01. The sequence goes on from JAICGW010000045.1 coordinate 8,037, forward strand.
GGGCGAGGTGGGGCCGGGGAAATGCGGGCGCGGCGGCGGCGATGCTGTCACCAGGGATGTCGGCGATCCTCAGGTCCTCGGCGGTAAACACCCCTAACGCTCCCTCGACAGCCCTGGTGTCGATTCCGGTGATGAGCGCATGAGCCTCGGTGCTGCGAACGAAGGCCACATGGACGGTCTCGGGTGGGGCGAGGTCGGCCACGTAACGCCCGGCACCGGTGATGAGGCGATGGTCCTCCCGTCGAAGGGACGAGCGAGCCTCGAAGTAGGGGATCTCGTCCACGCCCATCCTTTATAGCTCTATCACCAGCGCCCGCACAATCGATTGCGGGGGAGGTTAGGATCGCCATCCGGGGGAGAAGATCAGGCATGAAGGAGAGTCATGGCCGAGACGGTGAGGGTGGCCAGCATCGGCTTGGGTTGGTGGGGGAAGGAGCTCGCCCATGCTGCCGGGGATGCTGGCCTCGACCTCGTGGCTTGCTATGCCCGTACCGAGCAGAGTCGGAGGGAATTCGCGACAGAGCTCGGCTGTGCGCCTTCGTCGAGTCTCGAGGGGATCCTCACCGACTCCTCGGTCGACGCGGTACTCATCGCGACCTCACATCAGAGCCATCGCCAGTTGGTGGAGGCTGCGGCCCGGTCGGGAAAGCACATATTCATCGAGAAACCTCTGGCACTATCCATTGCCGATGCCAGAGCCTGCGTGAAGGCGGCTGAGGCTGCTGGCATCGTGCTTCAGGTTGGGTTCCAACGGCGACGCCATCCTGCTCATCGGGAGATGAAGCGCCTCATTGACGAGGGCGCCCTCGGCACGATCGAAACGCTCGAGGCGAATCATTCTCTGCCCAATCGCATTCCCGAAGGCGCCTGGCGCTGGGACGAAGAAGAGAGCCCTCTGGGGTCGATGACCTCGTTGGGAATCCATCAAATCGAGAACTTTCACTACTTGGCGGGACCGATCACCAGGGTGGCTGCGGTCTCTCGGCGCGGCCGCTCGGTTCCGATCGACGAGGCCACCGCCATGGTCTTCGAGTTTGCCAGCGGGGCGGTGGGGACGCTCGTCTCCTCTTTCTTTGCACCGTGGCGAATCAGCCTCTCGGTCCACGGCACCGAGGGAGCTGCCTTCGCCGATCGTGATGGTGCCGCTCTGAGCTACCAGGCCCGAGGCGAGAACCGACCCACCGAGATCCCCTTGGCTGAGTTCGACGCGGTGGTCGATCAGCTGATGGAGTTCGCCAGGTGTGTCCGCGCAGGCGGACGCCCCGAGGTCTCCGGAGCCGAAGGTCTCGCCGTGGTCGCCGTGTTGGAAGCGGCCACGAGGAGCGTGGCTACCGGCTCGTTCGAGGCAGTCGAGGCCGCGTGAGCCTCGACCACGCCCTTCGTACACTCGGCGACCCGGTGGAGAACAGACGGCCCAAGGTGGCAATAGTCGGAACCCGTTTTTCCGATTTCGACCTGGAACGCGAGATGTTGGGAGACGTCGAACTCACCTTCGGGCCGGGGAGGAGCAAAGCCGAGATTCTCGACGTGGCTGAAAGCGCCGACGTCATCCTCGCCGGTGCCGCTCCAGTTTTCGACGCCGACACGCTGGCGGCACTCAAATGCCGGGCCATCGTTCGGCTCGGTGTGGGAGTTGACACCGTCGACCTCAATTCTGCTCGCGCCCTCGGAATGTGGGTGGTATCGGTCCCGGACTATGGAACCGATGCGGTGGCACTACATACGGTCACGCTGGTACTCGCCTGTCTCCGCCGATTGACTCAGGCCGACCGTCAGATGCGGGATGGGTCGTGGGGGGTAGCCGGCCTGCGTCCTCTCCATCTGCCGTCTTCTCTAGTCGCCGGCATTGTCGGGTTCGGGCGTATCGGTCGCCGGGTGGCACAGATGCTCCACGGTCTCGGGTTCGAACGTTTCCTGGTGGCAGACCCGCTGCCCACGGCTCGCAACGGTGCCGCCGGAGGTCTCGATGTCCACCTGGTGGAACTGCCGGAGTTGCTTGGGGGAGCTGATGTCGTGAGCCTGCACGCTCCGCCCGAAGCGCGCGGCCATCTCCTCGGGGCCGAGGAGTTGAGGCTGATGCGAGAGGGTTCGGTCCTGGTCAACACCGCCCGCGGAGCGTTGGTTGACACCGGCGCCCTGGTCGGCGGCCTTGCCCAAGGCCGGCCGGCGATGGCGGCTTTGGATGTATTCGAGCAAGAACCGCCCGATGTCACGATGTTCGAGGGTGTTATTGATCGCGTGATCCTGACGCCCCACATGTCCTGGTACACCGAGGAGAGCGAGCTAGCGCTTCGTCGACAAGGAGCAGCCGAGGCCTTCCGGCTCCTCCACTCCCAGCCACCCCTCCACCCGGTGGTGACTCCTGCGGGGATGGAGGTCTCTTGAGCCCGCGCCGACGATCGATCTACGACTTGACCTCGCCTGATGTGCGCGACCTCTTCGAGCGCAGCGGACGAGTAGTGATGCCGTTCGGAAGCGTCGAGCAGCACGGCCCCCACCTCCCCTGTGGAACCGACACCATGGCAGCCGACCTGGTGGCAGCGGAGCTCGCCGAGACCCTGGACGCGATGATCGTCCCCGCCGGCCCCTATGGCGTCACCCCGATACATGCCGGCCACCCAGGCACTATCTCGCTGCGACGCGACGTCTTCGAGTCATATCTCTCCAACCTCTGCCAAGAGATGGTTTCGATGGGCGCCCACACTTTCATCTTTGTTAATTGGCATGAAGGCAACATCGCCTCGCTCGACTCGGTTGCCACCGACCTCCAGTCCCAGAACGATGTGCTCGTAGTTACCGCTCACGCCTGCTACACGGCGCAGCGCATCTATGGCCCCGAGGGGGGCGAGCTCACTCACGGAGGAGGAATCGAAACGCTCGCCGTCCTCGCCCACGACCCCGACCTGGCCCGGCTCGACCGAGTTGGGAAGCCGACCAGACCCGAAAGAGCCGAGGAGCTCGACGCCATGCGACGCTCGCGCGAGGTCTACGGCTACATAACCGACATCACCGAGATCGCAGATGAAGGCTGGTACGGAAACCCGGCTTGGGCCGAGCAAGCACGAGCGTCGGAATTTGCCAAGTCCATCGCCGAAGAGATCGCAGTGACGGTGGAGGCGATCTTGAAGATAAGAGGTCGGTCATGACCGTCGTCGGTCCCGAAGATCTTCGCTTTCGCGACTTTCCGGGACGCGCAACTTCCGATCCATTCCACGATGCTGGGCCAGGATCATCGACAGTGCGCCAGGTGGTGATCGAATACGTCCCTTCACGATCACCTCATATGCATCCTCAAAGCGAGGAGATCGTCTACGTCGTCGCCGGAAAGGGTCGGGTTTGGCTTGATGGAGTGTTCCACCCCGTACAGCCCGGCAGCTGGTATCGAATCCCGCCGAGGACCCCACATGCGACGCTGGCCGACCGTGGCGAGCGGATGTCGCTCGTTTGCTTCTTCCCCCATGACGACTTCGCCAACAACATCGAAGAGCTCGGCCTCGTCATCGACGCGGAAGAGGGAGAACAGAAGTGACTGAGCGGGTGAGGCTTGCATCGATCGGGCTGGGGCGCTGGGCGAGGGTTCTTGCGCGGGGAGCGCAGCGAGGATCGGTGATCGGGCTGGCCAGCTGTTTCTCGCGATCGGCCGAGCGCCGCGCCGCCTTTCAGGAAGAGTTCGGCCTCCCCAGAGCGGCGGCCACACTCGACCAGCTCTTGGCCGACCCCGAGATCGAAGGGGTCCTGGTGACAACACCCAACGACACGCACAAGACAGTGATCTTGGAGAGCCTGGACGCTGGCAAGGCCGTCTATACCGACAAGCCGATCGCTCACACCATGGAAGACGCCGGGGAAATCGCCCGGGCGGCGATCGCCTCCGGCCGGCCTTTCGCCGTGGGCCACAGCGCCCGTCGGCTCGGCGGACATCGAGCGATGAAGCAGTGGATCGAGACCGGCAAGGTCGGCCGCGTCTCGCTGGCCGAAGCCAACTTCTCTAATGAGCGGGGTTTGGAGCTGACCACCAACACCTGGCGATGGTTCGCTGACAAGAGCCCGGGCGGGGCCATGATCCAGCTTGGGGTTCACCACGCAGACAATTTGCAGTACCTGCTTGGCCCGGTGGCGGCCGTGTCCAGCCATGCCCGAAAGCTCTACACGCGGGCCGAGGTCCCCGATGCGGTCATGTCGATCCTCGAGTTCGAGTCGGGACCGCTTGGCTACCTGGGAACGGGATGGGCCTCACCAGGGGTTTACCAGCTTCGCTTGCAAGGGACGGAGGCGAATCTGTTCTACGACCTCGACTTCAACAATTGGGATGAATCCCACCTCGTCGACTCGAAGAGCTCGCTGGTCAGCCAGGCCTACCGGGAGTCGGTCCGACCACCAGTAGACATCCCCGCTACCGACATGTTCCGAGAACAGCTCGAGGAGTTCGCCCTCGCCATCCGGGGTGAGGCCGAAATCGAGGTGGGAGCCCTGGAGGCGATCCGCGCTCTGGCGGTGGTCCACGCCGCGTTGGAATCCTCCCAAAACAACGGTCAGGCAGTAGCCGTGGCACCGATGGTGGAACGGGCGGGACTTCGATGAGGGTCGATCCCGCCACCACCCGCACCCTCCACCACGAGGACCCGGAAGTCCAAGAGGTCCTCGACATCTGGGCAGCCCGGTTTCTCCATGGTCAAATCGAGCTGGGCGACCTGACGGCGACGGTGGGCCGGATCAAAGCCTGGCCGGACTGGGGCCCGGAGTGGATGAAGACAGCCCGGGATCACGAGGAGCTGGGCCAAGCGGCGTGGGATGAGGGTCGTCGTATCTCGTCGGTGGGCCACTTCGTGTCGGCGGCGCGCTGCTATCACCTCTCCTATTTCCTCTCCGTCGACGACGAAGCGGCCCATGCCCACGGCCTGGCCAAGATGCTGGAGTGTCACGACCGGGTTCTCCCCTACATGGAGCCCGCGGTCGAGAAAGTCGCCATCCCTTTCCCCGAAGCCGACCTTTCGGGCCTGCTCAGCATCCCTCCCGGCGATGCCCCGCACCCGGTGGTGATCTTTCTCCCCGGATTGGACTCGACCAAGGAGCAACGGCATGGAGGGCGCGGGTCGCTGCTTCGCCGCGGAATGGCTGTGCTTAGCCTCGACGGCCCGGGCCAAGGCGAGATCAGTCCCAAGCTTCCCATCCGGCATGACTACGAGGTGGCGGTGTCCGCCGCGATCGATTTCCTGGAAAGTGACGATCGGATTGACGCCGGCCGGGTGGGTCTGATCGGAGCCAGTCTCGGCGGCTACTACGCCTGTCGGGCGGCTGCTTTCGAGCCCCGGGTCACCGCGGCGGTGGCCAATTGCGGTCCCTATCGCTGGATCGACTGCTGGGACGAGCTCCCGGCTGTAACCAGAAACGCGTTTCGCAAGTACTCGTGGTCGTCGTCGGCGGCGGAGGCTCGAGAAAAAGCCAAGGCCCTCGACTTGACCGAGGTCGCGAACAAAATCAGCCAGCCCCTAGCCGTGGTGCACGGGATGCTCGATCCGCTCATCGGTGTGGACCACGCTCAGCGAATCGCGGCGGAGGCACCCAACGCCACTCTGATCACGGTCGACGAAGCCACCCACGGCGTCAGCAACCTGGCGTACAAATTCGCCCCCTGGGTGGACGACTGGATGGCGGAGAGGCTGGGCGGACGGGTCATATGACCTCTCGCGGCGACGAGCACACGTTCACCATCGCCGCCGACGGGATGCGCATCGACTACCAGGTGCCCGTGACCTTGGGCGATGGGGCCGTGCTACGCGCCGACGTCTTCCGTCCGGAGGCCGACGGCACATTTCCGGTGATCATCTCCCATGGCGTCTATGCCAAGGGTCTTCCGTTCAATGGCCCCATCTACCAGATGCAGTGGGACAAGCTCCTGTCCAAGGATCCCACGGTTCTCGAGGGCTCAACGGGCAAATACCAGGCCTGGGAGGTCACCGACCCCGAGCGCTGGGTGCCCGATGGCTACGTGGTCGTCCGCATCGACTCCCGGGGGGCAGGCTGGTCGCCAGGCATCCTCTGGCCGCGCAATCCGAGGGAGTACGACGACATCGCCCAGTCGGTGGAGTGGGCCGCCGCACAGCCCTGGAGCAACGGCAGGGTCGGGATCCTGGGCATCTCCTACTACGCGGTCATGGCTTGGGCCGCGGCCGAGCGCCAACCCGAGCATCTGGCGGCGTTCATCGCCTGGGAGGGCTTCTGTGACCCTTACCGCGATGCCTACTACCACGGGGGGATCCTGAGCGAGTTCACCAGGCGGTGGCAGGAGCGTCAGATCAACCCGATCCAGTATGGGCGCGGGTCGCGGGCAGCGGTCAACCCCAACACCGGACAGTCGGTGGCCGGCCCGGTCGACCTCTCCGACGAGGTCCTCGCCGCCAACCGGGTCGAGTCGTTTCCCGATATCAAGGCCCACCCCCTCGACGACGCCTGGCATCGCGCTCGGGCCATCGATCTCAAGAAGGTGACCGTTCCATTCCTGTCGGCGGCCAACTGGGGCGGTCAGGGGATCCACCCGCGGGGAAACTTCGGCGGATTCGTCGAGGCGGTTTCGGATCAGAAGTGGCTCGAGGCCCACGGCGACACCCACTGGACCCACTTCTACTCCGCCTATGGGCGCGATCTCCAGAAGCGCTTTTTCGATCACTTTCTCAAGGGCGATGACAACGGATTTGATCGCACTCCTCGGGTCCAGCTCAACATCCGCTACCCGGGCGAGAAATTCGAGTGGCGCGGCGAGGACGAGTGGCCATTGGCCCGCACCGTCTGGACCACGCTCCACCTCCATGGCAACCAGTCGCTCTCCACCGAACCGGTCGAGACAGGAGCGACGCTGCGATACGAGGCAATGGGCGAGGGACTCCACTTCTCGACTATGCCCTTCACCGACGAGAGCGAGATCACCGGGCCGCTCGCCGCCAAGCTGTTCATCTCCTCGGAGACCACGGACGCCGATTTGTTCCTGATTCTGCAGTTGTTCGATCCCGGCGGTAGCGAGGTGACCTTCGAAGGATCCACCGACCCCAACACGCCGATCGCCAACGGATGGCTCCGCGCCTCCCACCGCGCACTCGACCCCGCTAAGAGCAAACCCTGGCGGCCCTTTCATCCCCACGATCGCATCGATCCTCTCCACCCGGGCGTTGTCTACGAGCTCGACATCGAGATCGTTCCCACTTGCATCGTGGTGCCACCCGGTTACTGGCTCGAGCTGTGGATCAGGGGGAGGGACTACGAGTATCGGGGACCGCTCGACGAGTACGGCCAGAGCTTCTACTACGCCACCCGCGGGACCGGCGGCATGACTCATGCCGACCCCGACGACCGGCCAGAAGAAGTATTCGGAGGCCGGGTGACCCTTCACGTCGGTCCGGACCATCCTTCCCATCTGCTCCTGCCGGTGATCCCACCCAAAACGATCGAGGAGGCCGAATGACCACGACCACTGACTTTGTTGTGGCCGGAGGCGGCCACAACAGCCTTATCACTGCCGCCTACCTGGCGAGGGCGGGTTACGAGGTGGTGGTGCTCGACGCCCGGAGGGAGATGGGTGGCGGCGCTGCCACCGAGGAGATCCTGCTGCCCGGGTTCTGGTTCGACACCTGTTCGACCGGGCACACCCTGATCCAGGTGAACCCGCTGCTCGCCAAGGACGAACTGGGATTGATCTCGGAGTTTGGCCTTCAGTATCTCGACCCAGATCCGGTCGCACACGTCGTCTTCCCCGACGGCGACCGGTTCACGATGTGGCTCGACCTCGATCGCACGCTCGAGGAAATCGCCCGCTTCTCGAAGAGCGACGCCAGGGCATATAGACGAATGCTGGACGAGTTCGACGCGGTGAAGGGAATTTACGGTGAATACCGCTTCACCCCCATTGGGTATGGCCCGTCCCTCGACGAGCGTCTGGCCGGCCATCCCATGGGCACGGTTTGGATGCGACGGAACGTGATGTCTGCCTGGGAGGTGATCAGACGCGAATTCGAGAGCCGGCAAATGCGTGCCTTCATGGCATGGATGGCCTTCCAAACAGCACAACCCATCGAGTCACCCGGCTCCGGCTACCTGGCCTATTCCTTGGTCGGGGGACGCCAACGGCGGAGCTGGTCGGTACCGGTGGAGGGATCGTCGAGCCTGCCCAAGGCCATCGTGTCGGCTCTCGAGAAGGCCGGGGGCACTGCGATCACCGAAACCCTGGTGACCTCGCTGATCGTGGAAGGAGGACGATGCGTCGGGGTCGAGACGAGTAACGGAAACCAATATCGGGCTCGAAAGGGCGTGGTGTCCTCGATCCACATCAAGTCGCTGGTCGAGATGGCACCGGCCGATGTCTGGGGTGAGGACTTTCTCTATGGCGTCGACACGTACGACGAGGGACTCTCCTCCTTCGCTTCGTACTACGCCACCACCGCGGCACCCAGGTTCCCGATCGAGGGCGGGGAAGTCGAGCCGGTATCGGCAGGACCGGCGCCCTGGGCCGAAGACGTCATCGAGTTCGGGAGAGGCCTACGTCAAGGACGTCTCCACCGACCAGGCTCGTTCCTCCTCTTCGCCACCCCAACGATCGTCGATCCCTCGCGGGCGCCCGAGGGGCACCACACGGTGAAGATCCTCAGCCTGGCTCCCTACGAGGTTCCCGAGGAGCTCGGTGATTGGGAGACAGGAAAGGATGTCCTGGCGGAGGAGCACTTGCGGATCCTCCAGCAATGCGCTCCCAACCTGACCGATGAGACCATCCTCGCTCGCAAGGCGAAGAGCCCCATCGACATCGAGGCTGCCAACCCCCACATGTATCGAGGCACGATCCACGGGGGTGATCGGGGCCTCGCCTACGGCGGGGCACAGCGACCGGTCCCCGGATGGGCTCAACATCGGATGCCGATCCCCGGCCTTTATCAGACCGGAGCCACGACCCACCCAGGCGGGTCGATCACTGGTGCCCCCGGTCGCAACGCCGCGATGGTGATCCTCGATGACCTCGGGACAAACATCGAGGAAGTGACTTCAAAGTGAGGTCTCAGATGAAACCTAAGGCTTGGGCATGCGGTATCCGCATGTTTCAGCCTCAGGTTTCCGGAAGGAGGTTGCAGTGACCCTCGAACTCGGCTTTGCCCCCAACGAAGACCCGTTCGTCATCGTCCACGGTGGCTTCTACCGACGGTGGTATTCGATGATCGACGACATCTCCGAACTCGAAGCGGCCGTGGCACGCCTCGAGGGCACGACCGAGGACAAGTGGGTCCCGGTGTGGGAAGAGCTGGGTCGCCGGCACGAGGCCGAGGGCGACCGGCTGGAGGATGCGGGTGACTTCGAGGGGTCGAGGCGCGCCTACCTCCAGGCCAAGACCTACTACGCGATCGGCCGTTTCCCCGGCGAGGTGTCAGATGTCAAGCGGCGAATCAGCGATGATTGCGCCCGGGCCTATCGAAAGGCATGCGCTCACCTCGATCCACCGGTCGAGGTCGTCGAGTTCGAGCATCAGAGCAAGACCATTCGAGCCCATTTTCGAGCGCCCCACGCCGAGGCCCCGGTGCCGGCGGTCCTCGTCATGTGCGGCGCCGACGTCTTCAAAGAGGATCGGGGCTGGGCACAGGACATGTGCATTGAAAACAACCTCGCCGCCCTGGTGATGGACGGGCCCGGGACCGGCGAGAACCCCTTTCCCTGGGCCCCGGAATCGGTGAGCGCCTGGGAGGCGGCGGTCGACTATCTTGCCCGGCGGCCCGAGGTAAACGGTTCGCGTATCGGTGCCTTCGGAATCAGTCGGGGCGGCTACTCGGTGATGCAGTTGGCGGGGACGGCGCCAGCAAAGCTGCAGGCGGTGGTGGCCAGCGCCGGGCACCCCTTTGGTTATGTGATGGGTGACGAAGAGCTCGAGGAGTTCGTAAGGGTCCGCAACGAGCGAGCCGAGTGGCGCTTTGGGGCACCCGACGATCCTCCCTCATTCCCGCCAACCTCAGTTGAACAGGAGCGGGCTGACTTCTCCCGGTGGGCGCTCTCCGAGCAAGGGATCCTCGACAACATCACCATGCCGGTGCTGATGATCAACGGCAAGCTCGACCATCTGGCGCCGATCGGCAACATCTATTTCATGCTCGAGACCGGCCCTGCCACCGGCAA
>JAICGW010000046.1 GCA_025922945.1 Acidimicrobiia bacterium
TCCGAAGATGAGATCGCGGGCACAGTGGTGCGTTTGGAAGAGCAGATCGAAGCCAGAGAAGGCGTTCCCGCCGAGCAGTTTCTCAATGCCCAGGGATTGCCGATCGAGCGACTTCACGTGATAGGACGCCAGCAGATCATCCGCGACCAGTTGTACGAACGATTCACCAGCGAGGCCGAGCAACTAGAGGGGGAAGCCGAGGGCACTTTCGATGAGCGAGTGGCTTCTCGGGTCACTGCATGTGCGCGGCATATCTTGGTCGCCACAGAAAATGAGGCTGCCGAAGCTAAGGGGCGCATCGAGGGCGGGGAAACTTTCGAAGCTGTCGCGGCCGAGGTTGGGACCGACGGTACGGCCGCCAATGGTGGATCTCTGGGGTGTAATTCCCTCGAGAACTACGTCACCGAGTTCGCCTCGGCTGCATACAGCGCACCGCTCGGAAGTCTCTTTGGTCCCGTAGAGACTGAGTTCGGTTACCACCTCATCCTCGTCGAACACCGCACGGCCGCTCCTATTGGTGACTTGGTAACCGACTGGATCTTCGATCAGGTGAGCGCCGCCGAGATCGAGGTCGATCCCCAGTACGGAACCTGGGTGCTGGAACCGACTCCAATGGTGCAGGCGCCGACCAGCTAGTCGTGCCGGTCCTCGTGATCGGCCTGGGCCCGGCCGGGCTGGGGCAGCTGCCCGACTCCACGCGGGCGCTCCTACTCGATCCCGCTTTCAAGGTCGTACTGCGGACGATCGCCCATCCGGCGGCTGCGGAATTGTCGGCCTTGCGAAAGGTCGTCACCTGCGACGACCTTTATGACCGGGCCGAAGACTTCGAGGAGGTCTATGCCGCCATCGTCGAACGGGTTCTCGAATATCAGGCGGGCGAGGGGGTGATATACGCGGTTCCGGGTAGCCCCCTGGTGGGCGAGTTCGCGGTGGCAGACCTGCGTAAGCGGGTTCCGGTGGAAATCATTCCGTCGCCCTCGTTTCTCGACGCCACCCTGTCGGCGGTCGGTTACGACCCCCTCGATCGCGGGCTCAGGATTCTCGATGGTCATGCCTTGCCCACTCCGTTGCTCATCGATGGCCCCACGATCATTGCCCATCTCGACCAGCCCCTGATACTCGCCGACGTCGTTGCTTCGCTTGGTCGCGTGGTCGACGAAAGCTCGGAGGTCACCCTGGTGATCGATGCGGGCGGCGATCAGGAGCGATTGCTCACCACGTCGATCGACTCGGTGGATCCGAGACAGGCGGGATTGCGCACGTCCATTTTCATGGACCCGACGCCTGGCGGGCTGGCCGGAGTCATATCGGTGATGGCGCGTCTTCGCAAAGACTGCCCATGGGATCGCGCTCAAACCCATGAGAGTCTCGTCAAGAACCTTCTCGAAGAGACCCACGAATTGGTCGATGCCATCGCCGCGGGCGCGGAGGGAGCGATTCTCGACGAACTGGGCGACCTACTTCTGCAAGTCCTCTTCCACAGTGAGATCGCGACCGGTTTCGGAGTCGAGGACGTCGCTGAGAATCTCCGTCAGAAGCTGGTCCGGCGTCACCCCCATGTCTTTGGCTCCGTGATTGCCGGCTCGCCCGAGGAGGTGAAGGCCAACTGGGAACGGATCAAGGAGGACGAGCGCGGCCACACGCCCAGCTCCGCGCTCGATGGAGTCCCGGCCGGAATGCCGGCACTGGAACGAGCGGCGAGGCTGGGCCGCAAAGCGGCGGCGGTCGGTTTCGACTGGCCCGACCCTGGGCCGGTATTCGAGAAGATCTCAGAGGAAGTGGACGAGTTGCGTGCCGCCGTTGCGGCCGGTGATTCCGAAGCCGTCCAGGCCGAACTCGGTGACCTCCTGTTCGCTGTTGTCAACTTGGCCCGTCATCTCAAGCTGGATCCCGAGCTCGCTCTCACCCGCACGATTCGTGAGTTCATTCGCCGGTTCCAGGAGATGGAGAAGGCCGGTTCGTTAGACGGTCTTGACCTCGCACAACTCGATGCTCGCTGGGAGGCGGCGAAGAGGTCGGGATAGGTAGACCGGTAAGGTTCCCACATGCCCAACGAGGGTGCGATTGCCGCGATTCGCTGCCGCGAGATCCTCGATTCGCGCGGTAATCCCACCGTGGAGGCGGAAGTGCACCTGGCAGGCGGCAGCTTCGGCCGGGCAGCAGCGCCTTCGGGTGCGTCGACCGGCGCTCGGGAGGCCGTGGAGCTACGCGACGGGGGAGCACGGTTTTCTGGCAAAGGTGTGCAACGTGCCCTCGAGCACATTCGCCAGGACATCGCCCCGCAGCTGATCGGTCTCGAGGCAAGTCGGCAGGAAACGATCGACCAGGTGATGGGAGATCTGGATGGCTCGGCCGACAAGTCCCGGCTGGGCGCCAATGCCATGCTGGCCGTGTCGCTGGCCGTGGCCCGGGCGGCAGCGTCTGAGAGCGGGCTGGCGCTCTATCGCTACCTGGGCGGGCCGGCCGCCAGAGTCTTACCCGTTCCTTGCCTGAATGTGTTGAACGGTGGTGCTCACGCCGCCAACTCGATCGACATTCAGGAGTTCATGCTTGTTCCCGGTGGTTTCTCAACCTACAGCGATGCCCTGCGGGCTGGCGTCGAGTGCTATCACTCGCTGCGCAAGGTGCTAGCGGGGCGAGGATTGGCAACCAATGTCGGTGACGAGGGTGGCTTTGCTCCCAATCTCGCCACCAATCGATCAGCCCTCGAACTTTTGGCGGAGGGCGTGGAGGCGGCCGGATACAAACTGGGGGAGGAGGTCGGCCTCGCTCTCGACGTGGCCGCCACCGAGCTTTACAACAGCGGTCGCTATTTCCTCGATGGGGCCGAGCTCGAGCCCAAGGCCATGGTCGATTATCTCGAGGGGTTGGTGGAGAACTTCCCGCTAGTTTCGATCGAGGACGGGATGGCCGAAGACGATTGGGACGGTTGGCAGCTTCTGACCGAGCGCCTCGGCTCCCGGATCCAGCTCGTCGGCGACGACCTCTTCGTCACCAACGACGAACTTCTGCGGAAAGGCATCGCTTCGGGGGTCGCCAATGCCATCCTGATCAAGGTGAATCAGATCGGAACCCTGTCGGAGACCATGCACACCATGGAGACAGCCTTGCGAGCAGGATATGGGCGGATGGTCAGCCACCGCTCGGGCGAGACAGAGGATTCCTTCATCTCTCACCTGGCAGTGGCCACCAACGCCGGACAGATCAAGTCGGGGGCCCCGGCCCGCGGTGAGCGCACGGCCAAGTACAACCAGCTGTTGCGGATCGAAGAGTCGCTCGGCACCGAGGCGCGTTATGCGGGCTGGGACACCTTCCGAAAGTTCGCCCGATGACTCGCACCTCGCGGGTGGCGATGCGCATCGGTCGCTTGGCTCTTGGCCTGATCCTGCTGGCTTTCCTGGCGGCCACGATTCCCTTCGGCCAAATCATCGAGCAACAAGAGCGCGTGGAGGCGGCTGCCGCCGAGCTTGCCCGTCTCGAAAACGAAAACCTGTTTCTGGCAGACGAGATCGCCGCTATGGAAACGCCGGCTGAAATCGAACGCATGGCGCGCGAGAAGCTGGGTTATGTCATGCCGGGTGAAACAGCTTTTGTGGTCCTCGAGCCGGAAGGAGGGGTCGCCACTCCAGTGGAGACACCGGTCCAGGACGCGGTCGATCGGTCACAGCCCTGGTGGCGCTCCCTCTGGAATTTCCTGACCGGTGCCGACGTCGGATAGCAAGCGGGTGCGGGCCGAGATCTCGGCCCAACTCGGCCGCCCCTTACGAGCCGAATCGACTGTCCTCCGCACCTGTCATCTGGGTTTGCCGGTGGTCATCGAGGTGCCCCCGCTGCTTGATGACGGCACTCCCTTTCCCACCCGATACTGGCTGAGCTGTCCACTGGCGATCAAACGGATCTCCCGCATCGAGTCCGGGGGCGAAATTGGACGAATGGAGGCGCGGCGCAAAAGCGATGCCGCTTTCGCCGCCGAAGTCGATGCCGCCCACAAACGCTATGAGGGAGAACGGGACGCCCTGCTCCCTTCCGATGCCGAGCCCCGGCCCCAGGGTGGGGTGGCGGGGGCAAGGGCGGGGATCAAGTGTCTGCATGCTCACTACGCCGACCACGCTTCCGGCAATTACAACCCCGCGGGGGTGATCGTGGCGCCGCAAATCGAACCTCTCGATTGCACCGATCCGTGTGTTGTTGCTGGCGCTCTCAATCCCGACTGGCAGGAGCCGCGATAGCTTCGGACTCGATCAGAGCGGCGGCGGTCGACATCGGTACCAACTCGATGCGCCTCCTCCTCGTCCAACAGGTCGGCTCGGGCCTCGTCGAACTGGGCCGCTTCGAACGAGTGACCGGACTGGGGCGGGGAGTCGACGCCGCCGGGCTGCTCTCGGAAGAAGCGATGGATCGGACGCTGCTGGCGCTGGCGGAGTTCGGCGCCCGGATGAACGAGGCCCGGGTGGACCGGCGGCGGGCGCTGGCCACTTCGGCATCGCGAGACGCCACCAATAGCGGGGTGTTCTTCGACCGGGCTGAGCTCGCCCTCGGGGTTCGCCCGGAGCTGATAAGCGGCGAGGAGGAAGCCCGACTCGCCTTCGCCGGCGCCAGTCGCGAGCACCCGGAGCCATTGCTAGTGATCGACATCGGTGGTGGGTCGACCGAGTTTGTCACCCACACCGGCGGGACCTCATACGAGATCGGGTCGGTTCGGCTGACCGATCGCCTCTTGGCCGCGCGGCCGGTGGCGGAAGCGGTCCTGACCTCTGCGCGCGCGATGGTGACCGAAGCCCTCCAGGGTGTGACTCGGTTCAGCGGCTCGGTCGTGGGGGTGGCGGGAACCTGGACCAGTCTGGGCGCCATGGAAGAGTCCGAGCGTCTGAGCCAGACCGCGGTGACGGCGTGGGTCGAGCGCCTGGCGGCGATGTCATTGGAAGAAACCGCCGGGATTCCGGGTCTCGACCCGGCCCGGGCGCCGGTGATGCTGGGGGGAGCGATCGTGGCCGAGGTAGCGATGAAGGCGGTTGGTGCCGAGGAGGTGGCGGTTTCCCACCATGACCTTCTAGACGGCGTCATCGCCAGCTTGATCGGAACCCCCTTCTAGCCTTTCTGGATCGCCCGGGTGCTGGAATGGGTATACAGAGAGGTCTTAAACACCTTGCCGAAAGGCGTGTGGGTTCGAGTCCCACCCCGGGCACCCTTTTTGTGAAGGTTTACGCGGCCTGAGGCCGCGTAAACCTTCACGGTTCGCTCCCAGTCCGTTTCTGTGAAGGCTTACAAGGCGGTGGGCCGCGTAAACCTTCACAGAAAAGGGGAGAATCGAGTCTGATGGTTGACGACCCCACTCTCTCCGACTCGCGCCTGGCCAACCTCGCTGCCAAGGCGATCGCCGACGGCTATGTCGCCTTTGATGATCGCTTTCGGATCATCACCCGGCGCGCCCGGGACCGCTTCATCGACCGCGAGTGGAAGGGGATGCGGGCCGATAGCTTCGAACGGCTAGAGGTATACGCCGAGGCGGTCGGAACCGTCATCGGGACGGTCAGCGGTTTGATGGGGGCGCGACTCGAGGACCGTCAGCTGTGGGCGTTGATGAAAGCCGTCTACTCCGGCCTGATCCAGGAACGCGACGACTGGGAACTGGCCGAGACCTTCTTCAACTCCGTTACTCGCAAGATTTTCGTGACCGTGGGAGTGGATCGAAACATCGAGTTCGTCGACACCGATTTCGATACTCCTCCTCACCAGGCGCTCCGGCCCGTCTACCGCTCGTACATCGATCCCCGCGACGTCGCCACTCTGGTGGAAGGGATCATCACCGATTCGGACCTAGGAATCTCCTACACCAATCTGGCCGAGGACTGCCGGCAAGCCGCCCACCGGATAGCCGAGCACCTGCGTCTCACTGGGGGGTTGAGAGTCGTCGACCGGGCCGACGTCGTCGATTCCATCTTCTATCGCGGCAAGGCTGCCTATGTGGTTGGGCGGGTCTATAGCGGGAGCCAGATGTTCCCGCTGGTGCTGGCCGTGCTCCATTCGTCTGCGGGAGGAGAGCTCGATGCGCTGCTTCTGACCGAGAACCAGGTCTCGGTGTTGTTCTCGTTTACCCGCTCCTATTTCCATGTCGATGTCGCCCGGCCCTATGACCTGGTGAGCTTTCTCCGTTCGCTGATGCCGCGCAAGCGCATGTCCGAGCTGTACATCGCCATCGGCCAGCACAAACACGGCAAGACCTCTCTTTACCGGGAATTGCTCTTTCATCTCGCGGGCACGGGCGAAAGGTTCTCCATCGCCCGGGGTACCAAGGGCCTGGTGATGGCGGTCTTCACCTTGGCGGGATTCGACGTGGTGGTGAAGGTGATCAAAGATCGCTTTCCTGCTCCGAAACGCACCACCCGCCAGGAGGTCAAGGAGCGATACCGGATGGTATTTCTCGCCGATCGTGCCGGCCGGCTGGTCGACGCGCAGGAGTTCGAATATCTCGAATTCGATCGCTCCCGTTTCGACCCCGAACTGCTCGACCTGTTGAGAAGCGAATGCGGGCGCAACTTCGAGATGTTCGAACAGAAAGTCGTAATCCGGCACGCCTATATCGAACGGCGGGTGATCCCCCTCGACATCTATCTCCGCGACGCCGACGCGGAATTGCGGGCGGCTGCCATCGTCGATTATGGAAACGCCATCAGAGAGCTCGCCGCGACCGGCATCTTTCCCGGGGATCTCCTCTTGAAGAACTTCGGAGTCACCCGCCACGGCCGGGTCGTCTTTTATGACTATGACGAATTGACCACCATCGGCAAATGTGTGTTTCGACCGCTCCCCGACGACGCCCTCAGTGGAGAAGAACCCTCCTTCGGGGTGGGGCCCGACGATGTCTTTCCTGAAGAGTTCGAGCGCTTTCTTGGCGTTGAGGACGATCTCAAGGCCGAATTCATGGCCCATCACCGTGACCTCTACACCGCCCAATGGTGGCTGGCGGTACAGGAGCGAGTGGCGGCGGGGGAGTTGATCGACATCTTTCCGTATGACCAAAGCGCGCGATTACCCGAAGGCGAGCCGGCGCCGGCCAGCGGTTAGATTCGGTCGATGGAACTCGTCGAGTACACAGTGGACGGCCCGGTCGCCCTGGTGCGTCTAAACCGGCCTCCGGTCAACGCTCTATCGCCCGAGCTGTCCCAGGATCTTCTGGCTGCGTTCACCGAGGCGGCCGATCCGACGGTGAGAGCAGTGGTGGTCACCGGGCAGCCGCACTTCGCGGCCGGAGCCGACATCAAAGGATTTCAGGCTGTGTACGAAGAGGGTGGGGAACAAAAGTTGGCCTCGACTTTGGTGGAGGCGATCTGGGCCCTCGATCGGCTCGAGAAGCCAACCATCGCCGCGATTCACGGTTACGCCCTCGGTGGCGGCCTGGAACTAGCGATGGGGGCCGACTTTCGATATCTGGCCGATGACGCCAAGGTCGGTCAGCCAGAGATCAAGCTCGGTCTCATCCCGGGAGCTGGAGGCACCCAACGGCTCCAGCGCCTGGTCGGGTTCCAAAGGGCGAAGGACATCGTCTACACCGGGCGCCAGGTGGGAGCAGAAGAGGCGCTCGCCATTGGCCTCGCCGATCGCGTCTTTCCAGCCGCCGACGTTCTCGCTGAGGCACAAGCTGCCGCCCGCGAGCTCGCCAGCGGTCCCACCCGGGCGCTCCATGCGGCCAAACAGGCACTCGCCGGCGGTCATGGGCGGCCTCTGGCCGAGGGGATGGACTTGGAGCGAGCCGCCTTCGACGCCAGCTTTTGGACCGACGACGCCCGCGAGGGAGTGTCGGCATTTATCGAAAAGCGACCTCCTTCATTTCAGGGCAAGTAGCTCTAGAGCGCTCTCTCCAGCAACCGCTTCAGCCGGGCCAGATTTCGCCGCCAGATTGCGGCCAGCAGCGGTCTGACGATGAAAGCCGCTAGCGGGCCTCCGAGGTAGGGGGGAAACCGGAGCTCTTCGCTCCAGGTGAGGCGGGTCGACCCGGCGATGGCGGCCATCTCGAACCGGCCGGTCCCCGTCACCAGGCCCTGGTGCTCGACCCCAATCCGATGAGGAGGCTCCCAAACGGTCACTGTCATCCGGTCGGTGAGGCGAATCGGGCCGACCCGGGTGGCCACCTCCATCACCGTTCCCGGGCCAGAGGTGACGTTACCGCCAAAGCCGATCGATTCGACGTCTCCCATCCAGCGCTCGTGACCTTTGAGATCGCTTACCGCCTCCCAGACCACGGCCAGAGGGGCACCGATATCGACCGAGACCACTATCGGGTTCATCGCCGGTTGGTGGAAACTCGCCAACTCATGGGACAATTCTCGCTTGCTCTATCTGGATCACGCCGCTACCACCCCGCTCCGTCCCGAGGCCATAGACGCCATGGCTCCCTATGCAGCGGGGGTCTTTGGCAACACCTCGGGCAGCCACTTCATCAGCCGGCGGGCGAAGAATGCGCTTGAGGAAGCGCGAGAGAAAGCGGCCCGCTTGATCGGAGCCCAGCCCGAGGAGATCGTCTTTACCGGCGGGGGAACGGAGGCGGACAACCTGGCCTTGGTGGGCACCGCTTTGCAGAGCCGCGGTCGGATCGTCACCGTCGCCACAGAACACGAAGCCATTCTCGAGACCGCTCGTTGGTTGGAGCCTTTGGACTGTCCCGTGGCGGTGGTGGACGTGGATAGTCGCGGTCGGGTCGACCCCGAGAAAGTGGTCGCCGCCGTCGACGAGGGTGGGGCGGCGGTGGTTTCGGTGATGACGGTCAACAACGAGACCGGGACCATCCAGCCCGTCGAAAAGATTCGCAACCTCCTCGGCGATCGCGGAACCGCCTTTCACACCGACGCCATCCAGGCCTTCGCTTCGATGGATGTTGATGTCGGATCTGTTGATCTTCTCTCGTTGGCTGCTCACAAGTTCGGTGGGCCACAGGGGGTCGGGCTCCTCTATGTGCGCAAGGGGATGCCATTTTGGCCGCTCATCTCCGGTGGGGGTCAGGAGATGGGACGGCGCAGCGGCACCCACAACGTCGCCGGGATCGTCGGCATGGTCGCCGCTATGGAGGCCGCGGTTGCCGACCGCGAACGGTTTCGTCGGGTGACTGAAGATGCCCGTGAGCGTTTCGAGGCTGGATTGGGGGAGCAAGCGGTGCGAACGGTTCCCGCTTTGCTGACCACTCCCCATCATTGCCATCTCGCCTTCGAGGTTGATAACGAGGCGATGCTGGTCCACCTGGATCGACTCGGGCTGGCAGCGTCGGCGGGATCGGCCTGCCAATCAGGGGCGGCTGCCGTCTCTCACGTCCTGACCGCGATGGGGGTCTCCGAGGAGCAGGCGCGGCGTTCGCTGCGGTTCAGCTTCGGCTGGACCACTCAACCCGAACACGGGGATCAGGCGGCGGAGATCGTCCTCCAGGCAATCGAGGCGAGCCGATGAGAGTGCTGGTGGCGATGTCGGGTGGAGTCGATTCGTCGGTGGCAGCGGCAATCATGAAGGCCGAGGGCCACGATGTCATCGGCGCCACGCTCAAGCTCTACCAGGGACCTAATGGGGAGTCGCCAACCACCGGCTGCTGCACCCTCTCCGATTCCGAGGATGCACGGCGAGTAGCCGCCCAATTGGATATCCCGTACTACGTCCTCGACTACGCCACGCATTTCCGAACCGGGGTGATCGAGCGCTTCGTCGCCGACTACCGCCACGGTCGCACCCCCAACCCGTGCGTGGAATGCAACCGCAGCGTGAAGTTCTCAAAGCTCCTCGATCAGTCCCACACCTTCGGCTGTGACTTGCTGGTCACCGGGCACTATGCGCGCGTTGGTCGCCACGGCGACCGGTTCACGCTCCGCCGGGGCTTGGATCGCCGCAAGGACCAGTCCTATGTCCTGGCGATGCTCGGCCAGGAGGCCTTGAGTCGGGTTCGCTTTCCGGTGGGGGAGATGCAGAAGGAGGAAACCCGTGCCCTGGCGGCCGACATGAGCTTGCGCACCGCTCGGAAGTCCGACAGCCAGGACATCTGTTTTGTCGGGCGGGGCGGATACCGCCAGTTCCTCAAGCAGCACGATCGCGCCGTTGTCTCGCCGGGCTCGATCACAGATCGGGGCGCTCAGGTCGGTCGTCACGAAGGGGTTGCGGGATTCACCGTCGGTCAACGTCATGGACTGGGGGTGGCGCTAGGGGAGCGTCGCTACGTGGTTGGGGTTGATGCCGATACCGCGACCGTGATGCTGGGGAGCCGGTCCGACCTCGCAGTGAGCCGGTTGTGGCTCGACCAGATCACCTGGACCGATGAACCCCTTTCGGAGGGAGCGATGGTCGAGGTCCAATTTCGGGCTCATGGCCGCGCCGTCCCCGCACGCTTCGCTGGAGATGGGGTGAGCTTTCTCGAGCCGCAGCTGGCGATTGCCCCCGGGCAGACCGCCGCCATCTACCGTGACGACCTGGTCCTGGGGAGCGGGATCATCACCCGGACGGCGTAGAAAGGGGAGCCTCGGTGCCTTTTATCAAATCCATCGACGAGCAGGAAGCCAATGGCCGGGTCGCCGAGCTATTTGAAGCCGAGAGGACAAAAAAGGGGTATGTCCCCAACTACCTTTCGCTTTTCGCTCTCCGTCCCGAGGTTTATGACGCCTGGGCCAAGCTCATCGGCGCGATCAGGGCCAACATGGATCTGCGTCGGTACGAGCTGGCGACCCTCGCGGCCGCCCAGGCGCTCTCCTCGAGCTATTGCTCGCTCGCCCATGGCCTCGTCCTCAAGGAGAAGGTCTTTGACGAGACTGAGCTGACCAAAGTCGTCAACGGGGATGCTTCGGAAGAGGCCGACAGGGCGGTGATGGCCCTGGCGCGAAAAGTGGCGATCGACGCCTCTCGCATCACCGAAGCGGACATCGCCCCCTTGCGGCAGCTGGGTTTTGCCGATGAGGAGATCTTCGACGTCGTCCTGGCGGCTGCGGCCCGTGCCTTTTTCTCCAAGACCCTCGACGGCACCGGAACCGAGCCCGATCGCGAGTACCGCGGCCTGCTCGGATCCGGGCTCTCCGAGCGATTGGCCATCGGCCGGCCGATCGAGCCGTGAGGACATCTCTGGACCGGCCGGAAACCGCACGGTCTGCTTGACAAAAGCCCAGCATGGACGAGCAGGAGGCGAGCGAGCGGATCGAGGAGTTGCGTCAGCAGCTGCGTTATCACGGCTACCGGTATCACGTCCTCGACGAGCCCGAGATCTCCGACTTCGACTACGACCAGCTCTTGCGCCAACTGATCGCCCTCGAGGAGGAACACCCCCTTCTCATCACCCCGGATTCCCCGACCCAGCGAGTGGGGGGCCCGATCGGGGACCTCTTTGCCCCGGTCCGCCATCTGCGGCCGCTCTTCTCCCTCGACAACATCGAGGCGACCTCGGAGCTCGACGCCTGGGGCTCGCGTCTTCGGCGCGGATTGGGGCGACCGGCGGAGGGATTCTCCTGCGAGTTGAAGATCGACGGCCTGGCTGTGGTGCTCACCTATGAGGAAGGCAAGCTGGCTCGAGCGGCCACCCGGGGTGATGGCGTAACCGGCGAGGACATCACCGCCAATCTCCGCACCCTTAAATCGATTCCGCTGCGCCTGCTCGGCAAGCCGCCCCGGCTACTCGAGGTGCGAGGAGAGGTCTATATGCCCCTACGGGCGTTCGAAGAGCTCAACCGCCGCCAGACCGAATCCGAACTCAGGATCTTCGCCAACCCCCGCAACGCCGCCGCCGGTTCGGTCCGCCAGAAGGATCCAGGCATCACCTCCGGCCGCGACCTCGGCATCTGGATTTATCAGGTGGGACTGCTGGAAGGAGGACCACCCCTGGCGCGCCATTCTGAGCAGATGGCGTATCTGTCGGAGCTCGGCCTCCGGGTCAACCCCACCTCGAAGGCGGTGTCGGATCTCGAGGAAGTCAAGAAGTTCTTGCTCGAGGCAGAGAAGAAGCGTCACGACCGCGACTACCAAACAGACGGGGTGGTCATCAAGGTGGATTTGCTCGCCGACCAGCTCGAACTCGGCTACACGTCTCACGCCCCTCGCTGGGCGGTCGCCTACAAGTTCCCTCCCGAAGAACAGGTGACCACGCTGCGCGATATCCAAATCAACGTCGGTCGCACCGGAGCGGCAACCCCGTTTGCCGTCCTCGAGCCGGTGCAAGTCGGCGGAGCGACAGTCACCTACGCCACTCTTCACAACGAGGACGAGCTGCGACGAAAGGACGTTCGCATCTCCGACAAGGTGATCGTTCGGCGCGCGGGCGACGTCATCCCCGAAGTGGTGGGGCCCGTGGTCTCAGTGCGCACCGGGACTGAGAAGCCCTGGTCGATGCCAGCGAAATGCCCGTTCTGCGGCCATCCGATTGAGCGGCCCGCGGGCGAGAAGGTAGCCCGCTGCACCGGAGGCTTCGAATGTCCCTCCCGGGTTCGGGAATGGCTCTTCCATTTTGCTTCCCGCGGGGCAATGGACATCGAGGGGATGGGCTACAAGACGATTGATTTGCTCCTGCGGGAAGGTCTGATCGACGACCCCGCCGACATCTTCCTACTCAAGCCCGAACAACTGCTCGGCTTCGAGGGTTGGGGTGAGGTGTCGGTGGCCAATCTGATGAAAGGGATCGAGGCGGCCCGTCATCGCCCGCTCCAGCGCGTCCTCGTCGCCTTGGGAATTCGGCATGTCGGCGGCACGGTGGCCCGCCTGCTGGCGCGTCGCTTTCACAGCCTCGAACGCCTGATGAGTGCCACCCCCGAGGATCTTGCCGGAGTGGAAGGCCTCGGTCAGGTCATTGCCAACTCGGTGCGGGCCTGGTCGCTCGATCCCGACAACATTGCCCTGGTGAAAAAGCTGGCGGACGCAGGGGTCAGCATGGCCGACGAGGAGCCCCAAGCCGGCCCGTCCTCCGATTTGTTGGCCGGGATGACGCTGGTCGTCACCGGCACGCTCGAATCCATGAGCCGGGAGCAGGCCGAAAGCGAGATCACCAGCCGGGGCGGTAAGGCCGCCAGCAGTGTCTCCAAGAAGACTGTGGCGCTGGTCATGGGGGAGAGCGCGGGTCAGAGCAAGGTATCGAAAGCGGCTGAGCTGGGCGTGCCGGTGATCGACGAGAAGCAGTTCTTGCGCGTGCTCTCCGAGGGCCTCGATGCTCTCTCTTAGAGGAGTGGGTGCGATGCTTTTGGCACTGGCGTTGTTGGCCTGTGCCGAACCGGCGACGAGGACTTACGAGGTCTCACAACCCGAGGACCTGGGAGTTGAGCACCTCTCACCAGAAAGTGTGGATGCCATCGTGGCCGGAACCGAAGACCCGCCTCGCTACAGCTCGGTGCCGGCCACGTCGGGGCCGCATGCACCAGCTGCGACTCCTTGCGGGATTTTCCGCCAAGAGGTGCCGGAGATCTTCAACATCCACTCCCTCGAGCACGGGGCGGTCATCTTCTACTACCAGCCGGGCTCGATCTCAGACGAAGAGCGCTCCGAACTCGAAGATCTCGGCCGGGAGCTGGCCACCCACGCGATCGTGATGCCCTATGCGGCTCTCGAGGTTCCAATGGCGATGGTGGCCTGGGGCGACCTCGCAGAGCTCGAACGCATTGATGTCGAGGCGGCTCGCAGTTTCTGGGGCGAGTTCGCTCAACGCGGTCCCGAGTCGGGGATCCCATGCGAGTTCACGGTGGACGAAGCGGCCTGAGAGAGCAGGGCTAGGGTTTTCCCGGTGAAGGTGAACCCCGTCGTCGAAGGGTTCGGCGAGTACGCCATCGGGACACTGGCCGAGCACGCTCGCCAACTGCGAGCGGAGGGAAAGCGGGTGCTCGACTTTTCAATTGGTGACCCGCAGGAGCCCACCCCTCCTTTCATCCCCGAGGCATTGAAGGAGGCTGTGCCCGAGGTCTCGCAATATCCGACCACTGCTGGCCTGCCCGAGCTGCGGGAGGCGGTTGCCGGGTACCTCAAACGTCGTTTCGGTGTCCAGGTGAATCCCGATTCCCAGGTCATCCCTACCTCTGGCTCGAAGGAAGCGATCTTCTCCACGGCCCTGGCTTTCGTGGATCGGAGTCGACAAGATCTAGTGGCCTGGCCAACCCCCGGCTATCCGATCTACGAGCGAGGAGCCCTCTTCGCCGGGGCCATCGGGCGGCCGGTCGAACTCGGAGCTGACTTCATCTTTCGGGCTCACCATCTCGAGGCGGACGCCTGGCGGCAGGCCGCTCTGGTCTGGAATTGCTCGCCTCATAACCCCGCCGGCGCGATCACCAGTCGGCAGGACCTGGGCGAGCTCGTCAACGCGGCACGGGAGGGCGGCGCCCTCCTGTGTTCGGATGAGTGCTACGCCGATATCTACGACGAACTACCTCCGACATCGGTGCTCGAGGTGGCCGGACCGGGAGCGGAAGGCGTCCTGGCCTTTTTCTCCCTCTCGAAGCGATCGGGCATGACCGGGTATCGCTCGGGGGTGATTGTCGGAGACGCGAAGGCCATTCGCCTCATCAAGGGGCTGCGTACCTCGACCGGCACCGCTTCACCGGAGTTTGTGCAGCGGGCGGCCATCGCCGCTTGGTCCGATGACGATCACGTCGCCGAACGCCGGGGAATCTTCAGCCAGAAGCGCCGCATTCTGGGAGCAGCGTGCGAGGCTGCGGGGATGACGGTGGCTGGATCGGAGGGAGGCATCTATCTCTGGGTACGGGTGGGTGACGATCTCGGGATGAGCAATCGCTTGCTTGCCCAGGGGGTTCTCGTCACCCCGGGTCGAGCTTTTGGCAAGGGTGGAGAGGGATATATTCGCCTGGCTCTCGTTCCCCCCTTGGATCAGTGTGACGAAGCAGCGGAGGTCTTGAGCAAGTGTCTCGCGAGCTGATCGAAGCGGCCTTCGCGGGCAAAGTCGACCTGACCGAGGCCACCGAAGCAGTCGAGGCGGCGATCGCCGAGCTCGACCAGGGCACCCAGCGAGTGGCCGAGCAAGTCGATGGGGAGTGGAAGGTCAATTCCTGGCTGATGCAGGCCATCCTTCTCTACTTTCGACTACGGAAATCTGAGACGATCGATATCGGGCCTTTCGAATACCACGACAAGATTCCACTGAAGCGCAATCTCGCCAGCCAGGAGATCAGGGTGGTGCCCCCCGGCATGGTCCGTTACGGGGCCTTCTGCGAACCGGGAGTCATCGTGATGCCTGGCTACGTCAACATCGGAGCCCGCGTGGGCTCGGGAACCATGGTCGACACGTGGGCCACCGTCGGGTCCTGTGCCCAGATCGGGCGCAATGTCCACCTGAGCGGTGGCGTCGGCATCGGTGGCGTCCTCGAGCCACCGGGAGCGCGGCCGGTAATCGTCGAAGACGACGCCTTCATCGGCTCGCGCTCGATAGTGGTCGAAGGGGCGCTGATCGAAAAGGGGGCGGTGCTGGGAGCGAACACGGTGATCGCGGCCAACACCCCGATCATCGACGTGACCGGCGAGGAGCCAGTCGAGTATCGAGGAAGGGTTCCCGCGGGGGCGATAGCCGTACCGGGTACCCGGGCCAAGCAATTTCCTGCCGGGACTTATCAGCTCTCCTGCGCTCTGATCATTGGGTATCGCACCGCCTCGACTAGCGAGAAGACGAGCCTCAATGACTATCTGCGGGAAGTGGGGGTCACCGTGTGAATGATCTCTACGAAACCCTGCAATGGCTAATCGATACTCCTTCAGAGACCGGCAACGAGGGTCGGCTCTGCACGGAGGTGGCGGCCCGGCTCTATCGGGCCTTCGGGCAGGAGACGGTGGACCGAGTGGGGAACTCATTGGTCGTCGGGCCGCGCGATGCCGCCGCCCCCATCCTTCTCGTCGGCCACCTCGACACGGTTCCTTCCCAGGGTCAGCCACCGGCCCGAATCGAGGGCGACCGGATGTTCGGTCTCGGAGCCTCCGATATGAAAGCGGGAGTGGCGGTGATGCTGCACCTGCTCGAGGATCGCGACGTGCGATTGACTGGCCGCGACCTGATCGGGGTTTTCTACGCCGGAGAAGAGGGCCCGTCGGACGGGAACGAGTTGGAAACCGTGCTGGTGCGTGCACCTTGGCTTAAGGCCGCGTCCTTTGCGATCGTTCTCGAACCCACCGACGGCGAGGTCCAGATCGGTTGCAACGGAGTGGTCAACGCCCGGGTGGTCTTCGAGGGCACCGCCGCCCACTCCGCCCGCCCGTGGCTGGGAGTCAATGCCGTCACCCGGTCCGGGGAGTGGCTGGCGGAAATGGACAAGCGAGAGCCGGAACCGGTCGAGATCGATGGCCTGATCTTCCGGGAGGTGATCTCCGTTACACGAGCGTCCGGGGGAATCGCCAACAACATCGTTCCCTCAAGTTTCGAGCTCAACGTCAACTACCGATTCGCACCCCATCGCAGCATCGATGACGCGGTCGATGTACTGGCCTCAGTTTGCGTCGCCGCCGATGGGTTCGAGGTGATCGACTCGGCCCCAGCCGGGCCAGTCGACACCGCCCACCCGATTCTCGATCGCTTGCGCGAGTTGTCGGGTGCGCCGCCGGCCGCCAAACAAGGGTGGACCGACGTTGCCCGGCTAGGCGCCCTCGGGATCGCGGCAGTCAACTACGGACCGGGGGAAACAGCACTGGCACACAAGGTGGACGAGAGTGTCCGGCTCGACGACCTCGACAAGGTCTTCGACACCCTGCGCCAGCTCCTACTGGACGCGGAAAGTCCATTCGAACTCGCCGGGGCGGGGGAGTCCGGTTAGCGAATCCCAGACGATTCGGACTTCCTGGATCCCTGGGCTCCAGACCTGCATGACGAGGCTGTCGGGGCCCGGCTGCCAGCGATGGACCCCCGTTGGCTCGACGAAGGAGACCTCATTCTCGGGAATGAGGAAGCCGTTGACATAGATCTGAGCCCTGAAGCCGGACTCGAGGTCGACTTCCAGGATCGCCTGTGTCAAAGCCGAGTCATTGGGATGAGGAGTGATCGACTCGATCGGCTCCGGAAGCTCGGTGGGCTCGCCGCCCCCACCAAACGCGACAGCCAGAAGCACGGCGGCCAGAGCCACCAAACCGAGCCCGATGTAGATCAAGCGATACCGAGTCATTCTTGCGTGCACGGTAAACCGCGCTGGATTTACTGAGGAGGGTCAGTCGCCGGCGATGAGGTAGACGAGGCGGCCATCGGGGTCGATGCCCAGCCGAAGACCGAGATAGCCGCTCTCCCGGAACTGGTAGTACTGCTCGAACTCGGCCGCCGACAAGATTCCCGACAGGGCCTGCCAGTCGTCTTCGCTGTTGGTGGCGTGGACCGCGGGCCAGGCATAGACACCGGCGCCATCGAGGGCCGGGTCGGCATTGAGTATTCGCACCGTCATTGCCAGGACGTCGAAACCGAGGCGGGCGCTGTGGATCCAGGTCGCCACCGGATCCTCTTCCCCGCCGAATGTGTAGGCGGCTCCGTCTTCGAGGACCACCTCGGCCAACCTGCCCATCTCACAGCCCGACGCCAGATCAAAAATCAGCTGGCGCTTGGCCTCGACGGGCGCTGGCAGGCCTTGGGGAGCGAGGGCCGGCAGATCCAAGGGCGTGCAAGGAATTTCGCCCAGGCCCGAGCCCAGGGAGGCGCTGGGGTCAACGCTGAGTTCGGGCACGAGGGCAAAGGTGTTGGAACCTTCGATCTCGGTCTCGGGAACGAAAGAGTCGCCGCTGAAGTCGCCGACCCAGATGGTGGTTCCACCGACCGCCACTGTGCTCGGGTCGAGAGCCTCGATCTGCCAGCCCTCGACCGGGCTCGCCCCTAAATCTTCGCCGGA
>JAICGW010000047.1 GCA_025922945.1 Acidimicrobiia bacterium
GAGGCCAATACCACCGGCCACGATCTGGGCCGGGCTCCAGGTCTTTCGGTCCACGACCACCCGGTCACGGGTGTTCTGGGAGTCAACCTCTCCTGGGATGGGGTCATATGTCACGGAGTTTCTCCTTGATTGTCCCGAGGCTTATACCCAACCACAACGAGTTCTACGACGGCTTTCGGATCGAAAAGCTCGCTCACTCCAAAAAGGGTCATGGCCGGAAAATGGCGGCCGAAGACCGATCGATAGGCCTCACCGACATCGGAAAGGGAAGCCCGGTAATCGGCCACGTTGGTGACCAGGATCTGCATCGAGGTGACGTCGGTGGGCTTGGCACCGGCGGCGGCGAGGGCGATCTCGACGTTTCGGCAGGCGGCGCCGAACTGGGCCACGAGTCCATCGTCGAGCGAGCCGTCGGGATGATGACCGGTCTGGCCGGCGAGAAAGAAGGGTTCACCACCACCCTCCGGCAGGGCGACATGACTAAACCCCACCGCCCGGGGCAGGTCAGGAGGATTGATCAATCTCATTTGCCCCTCCAGGCCGGATCTTGCTTCTCGACGAACGCTCGATAGAACTCGCGGTGGTCATCGCTTTTCATCAAGAGCGCCTGGGTCCAGGCCTCGAGTTCGATCGCCGCGGCGAGGCTCATGTCGAGCTCGCGGGTGAGGAGCGATTTGGTGGCACCCAAGGCCCACGCGGGACCAGTGCTGAGAGCTCGGGAAACGGTTTCCAGCTCGGTTGGGAGATCTTCGGTGAGTCGGCCGAGACCGATCCTCTCGGCTTCCTGCGCTTCGACTCGCTCGCCCAAGAGCAATAGCTCGGTAGCCCTCCCCAGGCCCACCACTCGCGGGAGGAGATAGGCCGCACCCATGTCCGCCCCGGCTAGTCCGACCCGCGTGAAGAGAAAGTGGAACGAGGCTTCGTGAGCCAGAAGACGCAGGTCGGCGGCGAGGGCAATCACAGCCCCGGCGCCGGCAGCCACCCCATTGACCCCGGCGACGATGGGGATTGGCAGTTCTCGCATCCGTTGTACGACGGCACCGGTCATCCGGGTGAACTCGAAAAGGTCCTTGGAGGACATCTCCTGCAACGCGCCAATGATTTCGCGCACGTCCCCACCCGAGCAGAATCCCCTGCCTTCACCGGTGATGGTGAGGACTCGCACTTCCTCTCTTAGCGGGATCTCGACGAGGAGGTCCCTCAGATCGGCGTAAACCTCGAAGGTGAGAGCGTTGAGCTTTTCCGGGCGAGACAAGACGATGCTGGCGATCCCATCGTGGCTCGTCGAGAACTGGAAATGCTTCCAATCGTCCCGAGGGTTGGTCGATCCGCGGAAGGCCATCGGCTCAAACTAGTGGTCGGGGATCAAACGGTTCCGACTCGCACCAGATCGGCCCGGCCCGATCCGACCGCAGTATTGGCGTCATCCAGCGTATTGAGCCCACCTCCCACCAGAACGGGCACTTTGGCTCGGAGGCGGATCGTGGACGCCAGGGGGAGGAGGTAGCCGCGCCGATAGGGCGGCTCGTATTCGGCCACCGCCCCGCCCCCGCAGACCTCGACCAGTTCGACGCCGTGGGCGGCGAACGCCCGGGCCACATGAACGGCGTCGTCTTCAGAGATGCCACCGCGGGCGAAGTCGGAAGCCGAGAAACGAACCGCAAGCGTCCCGTCCCAGACATCTCGAACCGCCGAGATGACCGCGAGGGGGAACCGGAGACGCGCTCCGATCGAGCCTCCATATTCGTCGTCGCGGTGATTGGTCAATGGAGAGATGAAGCTGGCGAGCAGATTGCCCTGGGCAGCATCGATCACGAGAAGAGTGGCGTTCCCGGCGGCGCCCCGCGCGCCCTCGACGAAGTCGCCGATCACCCGCTCAATATCGCCGGACGTAAGTGGACGCGATGCCGAGTGGAGAGCGGTGTAGGAAATGGGCGAGGCCGCAATCGTTTCCCACCCGCCGGTGAGGAGGGGTCGATCGAGTCCGCTCTCGGGCGGACGGCAAGAGGCACGCGGCCCCGCGTGGGTGAGAACGATGCCCTCCCAATCGCCGTCCACCTTGGTGGGCTGGAGCGGAAAACGCCGGCCATCGAGACTGACGGCAATGGGTTCCGAGAGCGCGAACCCGCCTGGACCGACGAGGCGAGTGCGAAACAATGTTCCGCCGAGGGTGAGAGGAGTCAGGGCGGGCACTGCTAAACGTCGGTCAGGCGACGCTGACCGACCTACCTCGGCAACTAACCCGGGGTCGCTGCGCTCGACATCGAGATAGCTCACGCGCCCCGATCGGGTCAGCAGGTTGAAGGCGAACGTGGATGCCGGCAGTTCCATCAGGTTCGAAACCCGCTCGAAATAGCGAGCGCTGTCGAGTGCTGCTTCTTGAAACCGGGCCACTGGGGGCTGCCGGTTGACCTCATAGGTGACGAGGGCGGAAGTGATGTCGTGGGGATAGGAGACCAAGGCATCGGCAAGGGCGGCAGCGTCCTCCATCGCCAGCTTGGTCCCAGATCCGATTGAGAAATGGGCGGTATGGGCAGCATCTCCGACGAGAACGACCGGAACCCCCTCGGTCCGGAACCAACGTTGGCTACGAAGCGTCACAAAACGAAGCCATTGGGATCGATTCGATCGCAGTCGGGCGCCCGCCAGGAAGTTGGCAAAGAGTTTCTCGCCAAATCGGAGGCTTTGCTCCTCCGTGGCCCCTGCGAGTTCGGAGGCTTGAAACGCCTCTTCGGTGGTCTCGACAATGAAAGTCGACTCCTCGGGACCGTAGGGGTAGGCGTGGGCCTGGAAAAGACCCGCCGGGGTCGGCTCGAATACGAAGGTAAAACCGGACAGCGCCTGCTCGAGGCCGAGCCAGATGTAGCGGGTGGGATGGACCCTCTCCTCCGACTGGAACGTCTCGGGGAAGCGGCGCCGCCAAGCCGAGTTGATGCCATCGGCGGCCACCACCAGATCGAATCCCATTTCGTCCCCGGGTTGGAACTCGGTTTCGTAGTTGGGGCTGATCCCATGAAGAAGAGCCCACCGCCCCAGGATCGAGAGCAGGCTCTTGCGATCGATGGCCGCGAAGGGCTGTCCAGTCACCCGCACCGTGTCCTCGGGGCGGTGGATGGAAATGGTCGACCAGCGGACCAACGCTTTATCGAGGTCCTCGAACAGGCCGCCGTGACCGCCGGCCAATTCGGTCAGGGTTCCCTCCGAGAAGACGACCCCCCATCCGTAGGTGGCATTAGGTGGATTGCGTTCGAACACCTCCACGTGATGGCCGCCGGACCGGGCCATCAGCACCGAGAAGTAGAGGCCGGCCGGACCTCCTCCTACTACTGCGATTTTCATCGACTACCGATTGACAATCGAGGCCAGCCGCTCGACTTCCGACAACTCGGCAATGGTGGGAAGAAGAACGAGCTCGTCGCAGCCGACTTCTTCATAGGCGCGGATGAAGTTGGTCAGCTGAGTCGCGGTAGTGAGGCCGGCGTCGGCGATTCTTTGTGCAAAGGGTCCGGCGAATCGGTAGTAGTCGAGCAGATAGGAGTTGACGGCTTCGGCATCGCTCAGCCCGAAGTAAGCCTGAGCCCAGAGCTGGGGTGACCCAGGACGGCCGACGTCCTCCCAAGCGGCTTTGACCTTGGTCGCCGCCCCGGCGAAAGATCGGGCAGGACCACCCCCGTGAACGTATCCGTCCGCCAAACGCGCCGCCCGGAGGAAAGCGGCCGGGGAAGCGCCACCGACCAGGAGGTCGGGACCGCCGGCGGAGACCGGCAGCGGTCCCACCCGTCCGTCCTCCCAATGGTCGCGGATGCGGGCCAACTGTTGGGTGAGGATGTGGCCCCGGCGTCGATAGTCGACCCCGGCGGCCTCGTAGTCCTCCCTTCTCGCTCCGACCCCGAGACCCAAGGTCAGCCTTCCTTCAGAAAGGGCGTCAAGCGATGCCGCCTGGCGGGCCAAAAGCACCGAGTTGTGGAGCGGACCGATGATCACCATCGATACCAGACGGATCCTGCTGGTGACCGCGGCGGCCGCGGCGAGGGCGACGAGCGGTTCGGAGGAGTCGTAGGTGACCCGGTCTATGACCCCGAGGCTGGTGAATCCGGCTTCTTCGGCCTGGCGGGCCCAGTCGATGAGAAGGCGGGGGTCACGACCGGGGATGGCGCTGGGAAGCCCGATGCCTACTCGCACCTTTTCATTCTTGCGTACCCGCCCCAAACCGGCCCATTTCTACGCGAGAACGGAAGGAAGGCTTACCGGTAACGTGATTTCATGGAGCAGTTCGAACTCAGCGCCGAATCGCGCCGGCTGCTCGAAGAGGCCCAAAGCATTGGGGACGAGCTTGCTCCCCTGGCGGCGAAAGACCCGGGGTCGGTCAATCGCTCCTTGATCGCGGGTTTGGCCGAACACGGATTGCTCGGCCGGCTCTTTCCTCCCGGCGGCGGGGTCTCGGCGTTAGATCTATGCCTCATTCGCCAGGGCCTGGCCCGTTCGTCGACTCACGCCGAAACCGCTTTCGCCATGCAAGGTCTGGGGGCTTACCCGATCGTCCAATCCGGCTCGGCGGACATGGTCGCTCGCTTCATCCCCGCCGTGGTCCGCGGAGAGTGGGTTCCGGCCTTTGCGCTGACCGAGCCCGGCGCGGGATCGGACGCGGCCGCTCTGGAGCTGGAAGCAACCAAGGACGGAGATGGATTCCGCCTCACGGGGGAAAAGGCGTACATCTCCAACGCCCCCGAGGCGGACCTCTACACCGTCTTCGCTCGTACCGGCGAGGGGCGAGGGGGCATCTCCGCCTTCGTCGTTGCCGCCGGGGCCAAGGGGCTTTCCGGCCAAAAGCTCGCCATGATGAGCCCGCATCCGATCGGTCGAATCGCCTTGGACGGGGTTCGCGTCGAGCGAAGCGACCTGATCGGGAGCGAAGGAGAGGGCTTCGCCGTGGCGATGAAGACCCTCGACCTCTTTCGACCTTCGGTGGGGGCATTTGCGGTGGGAATGGCCGAGGCCGCCCGGGAGGTGGCACTCGCACATGCCAGGGAACGAGAGGCGTTCGGTCAGCCAATCGTTCGCTTTCAAGCCGTTTCGCACCTGCTGGCCAATATGGCAGTCGAGATCGAGGCCGCGCGGATGCTCGTCTATCGGGCGGCAGCCGCCCATGATCAGGGAAAGCGTGACCTTCTGACGGGATTGGCGGCGACGGCCAAGGTCTTTGCCACCGAGACTGCCCAGCGGGCAGTGGATGGTGCGATCCAGATCCTCGGCGCCCGCGGCCTCGAGGAGGACCACCTACTTTCGCACCTATATCAAGAGGTACGAGCGCCCCGAATCTACGAAGGCACTTCGGAGATCCAGCGCAATCTCATTGCTCGTGAGCTGACGGCGGGGCGATGGCCCCGATGAATCAGGTCCGACAGTGAATCTGGTTGTCCCTGCCTGGCTGGCCCGTCTTTGGTACTGGGGCGGCCTCGCCGGCGTGGTGCTCGCCTTTATATCGCTAGTGGTCGGGTGGCAGCTTCTCTCCGGATTCGGTAGCTCGACCTCACGCACTCTCACCCTGCTCAGCACCACTCTCGAAACGACGGTGGAAAGTGCCAGCACGGCCTTGGAGACTTTGGCGCTGGCGGAGGAGGGTATGGCGCAAACCGAAATTGCCTTGGGCTCCGCCGGTACCGGCCTCACCCAGCTGGGTTTGGTGCTGAGCGATTCGGCCGAACTGCTCGGCTCCCAGGTCCCCGACACCCTCGACGGCATCATTGCTTCGTTCCCGGCCATGATCGACACCGCCCGCGTCATCGATACCACGATGCAGGCTCTCTCGTTTCTAGGCGTCGACTACTCGCCGGCCGTGCCCCTGGACGAATCGCTTGAGGCTGTCTCCGACGACCTCGCTCCTTTGAGCGAGAATCTGCGAGCGCAGTCGGGACCGCTGACCGCGGCGGCGGCCGAGATCGAGTCGGTCGGACAGGCTGTCGACTTGGTGGGAGAAAGTGTCAGCTCGATCACCGATGAGCTCTCCGGGAGCAGAGATTTGGTGGTCCGCTATCAGACGGCCGCAGCCGATGCCACCGAGCTGGTATCAGAGGTCACAGCCAGCTTCAACGGCCAGGTGCTGCTCGCCCGCATCCTGCTCATGGCCCTGGGGTTGGCCCTCCTGATCTTGATGACGATCCCTGTCGTCGTTGGTCGCAAGGCGATGGAGGTCGCCGGAATCCGCTACTAGTCGGAAGAAATCGGCCCCAACCCGGAACAAGATTCGCAGGAATGATCAGACGGTTTCGAGGGCCTGGGCGAGATCGTCGATGAGATCTTCTACGTCCTCGAGCCCCACCGACAACCTCACCAACCCATCGGTGATGCCAGCTCGAGCGCGCTCTTCCGGAGGCATATCGCCATGTGTCATCGTGACAGGATGGGTGATGAGTGACTCCACCTGGCCCAGGTTCTCCGCCAGCGACCAGAGCTTCACCGACCGCATGAGTCGCTTGCCGGCTTCCACTCCCCCTTCGACCTCGAACCAGGCCATGGCCCCGAATCCGGATGCCTGCCGCTTCGCCAGATCAAATTGAGGAAACGACTCGAGACCCGGGTAACCCACCCGGGTTACCCGTTGATGCGACTCCAGGAACCGGGCGACCTCGAGAGCGTTGGCCGACTGCCTATCCATTCGTTCCGAGAGTGTTTTGGTGCCCTGCAAGGTAAGCCAGGCCACCAGCGGTGACATGATCGAACCGGCTGACTTCTGCATGAACTTGAGCTGGACCAACTGTTCGCTAGTGGCGGCCACGGCCGCACCTCCCAGCGTGGCGTTGTGACCATCGAGATACTTCGTGGTCGAATGCACGACGAAGTCGGCCCCCAACTCGAGGGGACGCTGGTAATAGGGGGTGAGGAGGCTGTTGTCGACCGCGTGCAAAAGCCCTCGCTCGGCCGTCAGGTCGGATATCGCCCTGAGATCGGTCAGCTTCAGAGTGGGGTTGGCCGGGGTCTCGGTGAAAACCAGCTTGGTGCTGGGCTTCAGCGCCGCGGCCACGAGGGCGGGATCGGAGGTATCGACAAAGGAGAATTCGACACCGAAGCGAGCCAGGACCCGGGTGGCGAAGCGGTGGGTGCCGCCGTAGACAACGTCGGAGACGACGGCGTGATCGCCGGCATTGAGAAAGCCCATCAGCACCGCCACCGTGGCCGCCATCCCTGAGGCATAGGCCGCCGCCCCCGCCCCTCCCTCGAGGTCGCGGATCTTTTCCTCAAAAGCGTCGACGGTGGGATTACCGGACCGCGAATAGGAATATCCGCGCGCCATGTACTCGTCGATCGACTCCTGCACAAAAGTGGTGGATTGGTGGATCGGAGTCAAGATCGCCCCGGTGGTGGGATCGGGTTTGACTCCGGCATGAATTTGGCGAGTGCGGAACTTCATCCCGAGGCCAATTCTTTGACCGGGGAGCGAATGCCCTCGGTCACGGTTTGTCGCAGCAAGCGATGATTGCGGGAAAGAACCCAGCCGGCGGCAATCAAGAAGACGATGGCCACTCCTACCCGTCCGGCCGGGTTGTACTCCTCGCGCAACACGAACGAAACGTAGAACGATTCGAGTAATTGGGCAACGAAGAGGCTGAGGAGGATCCAGGCCTCTTTCCGGTCCATCGAGCGGCTCGCGAGGATGGCGACAGCAAACATCGACTGGGCGGCGGTGACCAAGAGTTCATCCCTTTGTTCGACGCCGAGGGGGAGCCCGTTCGTCGACGAAGAAGAAATCGCGAACACCAACGGCAGGGTCCCCACGAGAAGGGTCCATTGGTTCACCTTCGATGAGAGCAGCGCTCCGAATCCGGTGTGGGCAGAAAGCCGCCAGGCGAACAGTGCTGCCACCAGGAGCTCGGGGGACTCGGAGGCGAGGGGGGCAAGCCATTTCACGAGGAGGAACTCGGGGATGTTGTACGCCTCGCCGAGCCCCACGAGGCTTTCGGCGAAGGGCTCGGCGACAAGCAGGATCGCACCGGCGGAGAAGATGAACATGGCGATGTTGACTATCCGGCGGTTGCGAGTGCCAAGCTCGGCGATGCGAGCTGCCGGACCCACCAGATGGGGTGCCTCTGGTGGAGCCTTGGAGAGCCTCCACAGGTAGGCCCCATAAAGCGCAACCAGAACGACGGCGTCGAGGAGGGTGAGACTTTCGCGTAGGAAGAAATGGAGACCGTAGATGGAGGCCAACGTCAAGAACGCGACATCGATCGACTGGATCCGCTCGATATGCACGGCCTGATCGTCGGCACCACCCACCTCGACCCCTCGCCCATAGAGCTTGCGAACCCGCCTCGTGGCAAGCAATACGACCAAGGGCCAGCCGAATCCAATCAAGAGCTGGTTGCCGCCAGTCATGTTGGCGAGGGCGTTGGGCGCCTGGGAGGGATCGGTGCCGGCCTTCCAGGTGAATACGAAGTCGACCGCATATTCGGGGAGGACGGCGATGAGGGCGAGGATGGCCAGGGCCAGTCCACCCGAGATGTCGAGCTGCACCACTTCTGCTGCCCAGGAGAGGATGAAGGCCGCGCCGACGATGGCCAGGCCGAAGATCAACGCCGCCAGGGCCGGAGCGAGGTGTGAGCCAGTAAACCGCACCAGAAGACCCGGCAACGCGGCGATCACTGCCAGCGCGACGTAAATCTGAGCTCGGCTGGCGCTCTGTCCTTCGACTATTTCCGGGACCCCCATCGGGGGCCAGAGTTTATGACGTGGGACTCGAGGCAGAAATCGGACGGGTTTCCATCAACACCACCGGCAGTCCCTCGGAGTCGCGAAGCGATGCCAGCCACAACTCGGAGGCCTCGTCACGATGAACCACATGAGGTCGATCGGAGAAATCGCCGCCGCGTCCTTCGATCTCCTTCACCTCGGTGTCGATGTCGTCGACTGCGAAGTACATGATCGGTCGAGAGCGAAACTGCTCGTTCTCCGGCTTGCCAAGGTAGAGCCGCACACCCCCGCAGTCGAAGAAAGCCATGGGTTGGCCCGGGACCTGGAAAAGGAAATTGAGGCCCAGGACGTCTCGATACCACGCCACCGCTCGGTCGATGTCGCCAACGCTGACGTGAAGTTGACCAAGCCCAGTGATCACGAGTCGATTATCGGTGATCCCATACCGCCTTGGCAATTTACTTTCCTTAGTTAATATTTTCCCTAGTGAAGGAATCGACCGACACCGATCTCGAAACCGCCGCCCGCCTCCGCCTGGCCGTGGCAAGGCTGCAGCGCCTCCTACGCAGCCAGGAAATGGGTGGTCTCTCCCTCACGGAGGCTTCCTGCCTGGCGATCATTGGCCGGAGGGGTCCAATGCCGCTCAACGAGATCGCGGCGAGCGAGCACCTATCTGCCTCCAGTGTCACCAAGACCATCACCCGGATGGAGGAGGCCGGCCTCATCGATCGGCTCACCGATCCCACCGATCGTCGGGTCAGCCTGGTGACATTGTCCAAGAAGGGAAGTGCCCTGGTCGATCAGATCCGGAGCCGGCGCAACGCCTTCCTTCTGTTGCGCTTGCAGGAACTTTCTCCCACCGATCTGGCGGCGATCGAGCAGGCGCTGCCGATCCTCGAACGGCTGTCCGCCGAAGCACCCAACCAATGACGGTCCTCGCCTCATCCCGCGGCGCCTTTCGCGACACTTTCCGCTCGCTGCGGTTTCGCAACTTTCGCCTCTTCTTCATAGGGCAGGTGATCTCGCAGTCCGGTAGTTGGATGACGATGGTTGCCCAGACGCTGCTGGTCCTTGACATGACCGGTTCGGGCGTGCTTCTCGGTCTGCTCGCAGCCGCCCAATTCGGACCGGTCCTGTTCCTCGGCGCCTGGGCGGGGGCCGTGGCCGATCGCAGCGACAAGCACCGACTGCTCACCATCACTCAAAGCGCGGCGATGCTGCAGTCGCTCGCCCTTGGCTCCGTGGTTCTGGCGGGAGTCGAAACAGTGCCGCTCATCTTCGTTCTGGCCGGCATCCAGGGGATCATCACCGCCTTCGACAACCCGGCCCGTCGCTCCTTCGTGGTGGAGATGGTGCCGAGGGAGAATCTTGCCAACGCCGTCAGCCTCAACAGCACGCTGATGACGACGTCCCGCATGATCGGCCCAGCTCTGGCCGGGGTGTTGATCGTCACCGTGGGATACGCCTGGTGTTTCCTCCTCGATGGTGCCAGCTACCTGGTCGTGCTCGCCGCCCTGCGGCGAATGCGGCCGGCCGAGTTCTTCGCCGAAGCCCCCACTCCCCGTTCCCCCGGCCAGATCCGGGATGGCCTTCGCTACGTCGCCTCGAACCCAGAGCAGCTGGTTCCCTTGGTGATGATGGCGATAATCGGGACGTTTGCCTTCAACTTCACCGTCACGACGCCGCTATTGGTCACCGGGCCACTGGGGGGAAGTAATCAGGCCTACACCCTGCTGGTCTCCACGATGAGCCTCGGCTCGGTTACCGGTGCCATCGCCACCGCGCGCCGGAGGGCGATTCCGTTCTCACATCTCATCTGGTCCGCCGCCGCCTTCGGCATCGCCATGCTCGCCCTCGCCCTGGCGCCTGCGTTGTGGGTGGCCTATCCAATCGTCTTCGCGGTGGGCCTCGGCAGCATTGCCTTCATGACCACGTCGACCGCGATGATGCAGCTTCAGGCCGAGCCGCGATATCGAGGTCGGGTCCTCGCCCTACAAGCCATGGTTTTTCTCGGCACCACCCCCATCGGCTCTCCGCTCGTTGGTTGGATGAGCGATCGCTTCGGCCCCCGCACCGCCATCGTCTTCGGAGCGGTCGCCTGTTTCGCCGCCGCTTGGTTTGGCGCCCGGCGGTTGACGGGGCGCGGGCTGAGCTCTGAGGAAGCCGATCCGGTGCCAATAGTGGAGCGACCGGTCGCCTGAGCCCCTCATAGAGCGTTTCTAGAGAAATCCTCAAGAGGCTCTAGAGGCGCTTCCGTCAAGTTGGCCTCATCGGAAGCCAGTGCGGTGGGCACCGGGTCAGCCGCTGGAAAGGCGCCGATGAAAGGAAACGTCCATGACCGATCTCATTACCCGACCCGTCGAGGAAAAGCGGCGCGAGGATCCACCTGCGGCCAAGCGTGCCTCCACCAAAGGAACGATCATCGCCCTGGCTGTCGCCATCGGGATACTGGCTGGCTGGGTGGTTTTCACGAACGCGGGACCAAGCCGGGCCGAACTCGAACAGGCGCACTGGCAACAAGTCATCGACTACTACGAACAGACGTACCCGATGATCGCTGATGCCGACGCCCGGAGAGAAGCGGCGTACTGGCAAGAAGTCGTCAACCACTACGCCCGTCAGTACGAACTCCGCAACGCAAAGGCGCCCATGGTCGAAACTGACGCCACTCATTGGGGGGCCGTAGTCGGCTATTTCGAACAGCAGTGGGAATTGCGAGGGCAGTAGCGTCGCGAGGCCATAGACGATGAACTTTCGGATACTGGGAACGTTGCAGGCCGAGTTCGACGGTGAGCTCGTCGACCTCGGCCCTCCTAAGCAGCGAGCAGTGCTCGCCCTGCTCCTGCTGAACGCCAATCGGATCGTCGCCACCGATCGGCTGATTGAGCTCATCTGGGGCGAGGCAGCTCCTCGCACTGCCGATCACTCGGTCCAGATATACGTCTCGGCGCTTCGCAGGCTTCTCTCCGATGAGGGGCGAATCGAGACCCGGTCTCCCGGATACGTCCTCAAGGTTCAGCCTCACGAACTCGATTCGATCCGATTTCAAGCGTTCGTTGAAAGTGGGGAGGTCGAACAGCTGCGTCTCGCGTTGCAGTTGTGGAATGGCGAACCGCTCTCCGATTTCGCTTACGACGAGTGGGCACAGCCGCACATCCGGCGGCTCCGTGGTCTGTGGGCGCGAGCCGTCGAGATGCTCGCCGAGGCTGAACTCGAGGACGGGAGAGTGGCGGCGGTTCCAGAGCTACTGGACGGCCTCATTTCCACCGAGCCGTTACGAGAGGAGCCTCGACGACTGCTGATGCTGGCCCTGTACCGCGGTGGCCGCCAGGCGGAAGCGCTGCGCAGCTATCGAGACTTTCGCAACCTCTTGATCGGAGAGATGGGGGTAGAGCCATCTTCCGACTTGAGCCAGCTCGAGGAGCAGATCTTGTTGCAGGATCCAGCGCTGGTTCCAAGACGATCGGCCCGGGCCATCAGCGAGGCACCTTCGAGGAACCCCTACAAAGGCCTAGGAGCCTTCGACGAGATCGACGCCGGCGACTTTTTTGGCCGCGACAAGCTCGTAGGAGAGATGGTCGACGCCTTGGCAGGTGGCAGCAGATTGTTGGTGCTGGTTGGTCCATCGGGGAGCGGCAAGTCGAGCGCAGTCAGGGCAGGCCTGATCCCAGCCCTAAGGGAAGGACGAGTCCCGGGGTCTGATCGGTGGATTCTCTCGACGATGGTGCCAGGACGTAATCCGTTTGAACCGCTCGAGGCTGCGTTGCTGCGGGTGTCGCGCTCGCCTGTTCCCACGGTCTTGGAGCAGCTCACCGAGGACGAAACGGGATTGCTGCGAGTCGCCCTGCGGATCGTCGCCGCCGAACGGGGCGAACTGCTGCTCTTCGTGGACCAGTTCGAGGAACTGTTCATCCTCTCCACTGAGCGCGAGCGACGTCGCTTCCTCGACAGCCTGGTCACCGCGGTCACAGATCCGCGTAGCCGCGTACGACTGGTGCTGACCTTGCGGGCCGACTACTACGACCGCCCATTGCTCTCTCATCGCTTCGCCCCGGTATTTGCCTCGAGTGTGGTCAATGTCTTGCCGCTAACACCGGCCGAGCTGGAAGCTGCCATCGTCGAACCGGCCGCTCTCGTGAACGTAGAGGTGCAGCCGCAGCTGCTCGCGCGGCTCATCTCCGAGGTGGGCGAAGAGGCCCAAGCCCTTCCCCTCTTGCAGTACACCTTGACCGAGCTCTTCGAGAGTCGCCAGGGAAGGACGCTCGACCTCAGCGGCTACGACACGTTGGGCGGCCTGGAGGGGGCTCTGACTACTCGAGCCGACTATCTGTTCGAGACGTTCGACCCAGAAGGCCAGGAGGCGGCCAAGCGGCTCCTCCTCCACCTGGTCCGATCCGACCGAGGCAGCGAGCCCACCCGCCGGCGGGTTCCCCTCGATGATTTGCGTCAACTAGGAGAATTCGACGAGATCCTTGGTACCTTCATTGCCCATCGTCTTCTGACCGCCGATCGCGATGCCATGACCGGGAAAGCGACGATTCAGGTCACCCACGAGGCGTTGCTGGAGGGTTGGGGCCGGCTCCGGGGCTGGATCGAGCTTCACTCGACCGACTTGCAACGGCGCTCGGCGCTCTCCGCCGCGGCTGCCGAATGGGACGCATCAGGTCGGGACTCCGACTACCTCCTCACCGGTGGTCGGCTTGCCCAACTCGACGCCTGGAGCAAGGAAGCGACGATGCCACTGTCACCTCTGGAAAGCGCCTTCCTCCGGGCAAGTCTCGACCAGCGGGCATTGCCACCCATCGCCTTGGTGTCCGAGGGCAGAGGCGACAGTTCGTTATTCGACGGTCTCTTAGTCGGGTTCGAGAGGGCAGCCGCTGAGCTGGGAGAGGGGGTGGTGGGCGAATACACCGTCTATTGGTGGCAAGCCCAAGCCGAAGTCAAACGGCTAGCCGAGGCCGGAGTCCACGACTTCGTTGTTATGGCCGGATTCGGGGGAAAGATCCTCGACGCTTTGGCCCCTGAATTTCCTGATAACCGCTTCGCCCTCATCGACTGGTTCGGTAACCAGCCCAACGTCCAGTACGTGAACTTCGCTGCCCACGAAGGTTCGTTTCTCGTCGGAGCGATTGCGGCGCTCAGATCCGAAACCAACACCGTTGGCTTTGTCGGGGGAATGCCTTCACCCCTCATCCTCAATTTCCAGGCCGGTTTTGAGGCCGGAGCCCGACATGTGCGACCTGATGTTGGTCTCTTGGTGGAGTACCTGGCGCCGAAGTGGGATTTCAGCGGATTCAACAGCAAATCACTCGCCCGGGCCAAGACCGAGCCCCTATACCGGGCCGGTGCCGACGTGATCTATCACGCCGCCGGCGCGTCCGGGCACGGGGTCTTTGAAGCGGCCCGGGTCGAGAGCGCCGCCCAAGGTCGGCACCTGTGGGCCATCGGCGTGGACACCGACGAGTTTCTGGCCGTCCTCGATGATCGGGATGTCGGCATCGGGGGTCCCGACCCCCGAGCCTGGCAACCGCACATTCTCACCTCCATGATCTTGCGATGGGACATGGCCGCCCATACCTTGATCAAGGAGTTCGCCTCCGACCAATTCCGTCCGGGCCTGCGGGTGTTTCGGCTCGCCGATGACGCCGTCGGCTATTCCACCAGCGGTGGATTCATCGACGACCTGGTCCCAACTATCGAAGAGCTCAAGGCCCGGATCATCACCGGCGAGATCGTCGTCCCCGACACTCCTCAAGTGCTTGCGTAAATCCGGGGCAGTTTTCTGCAGCGAATTTAGGCGAGAATGAAATGAATGGTCAGGGAGATCACCGAGGACGATCGCTGGTTGTTCGCCGCGGGGCGTCACCAAGGGATGCACGAGATTCTCGGCTGCCATCTCGATGCAACAGGGGCCACTTTTAGGCTCTGGGCTCCCGGAGCCGCCTGGGCCTCGGTGGTGGGAACCTTCAATAACTGGAAGGGAAACGCCCACCCGCTCTCCTCGTTGGGCAACGGCTTTTGGGGGACCCGAATCGAAGGAGTCCAACACGGTGATGCCTACAAGTTCCAGGTCACCACCACCAAATATCGCTCGATCGACAAGGCCGATCCCTTCTCGGTTCTGATGGAAAAGCCCCCCGCCACCGCCAGCCGAGCCTGGGATCTCGCCTACGAGTGGGGTGACTCCCTGTGGATGGGCGATCGAGCGGACGGGCTTGCGA
Organism: Acidimicrobiia bacterium; assembly: GCA_025922945.1. Lineage (GTDB taxonomy): Bacteria > Actinomycetota > Acidimicrobiia > Spongiisociales > ZC4RG35 > JACCTH01. Next base: position 14,907 of record JAICGW010000047.1, read on the forward strand.
CCGACGAGCCGGTCTCGATCTACGAGCTCCATCTCGGATCTTGGCGGGATCATGGCCAGGTCTCTTATCGGGAAATCGCCGAGCCTCTCGCCGAATACCTCATCGAGCAGGGATTCACCCACGTCGAGTTCCTGCCGCTGATGGAGCACCCCTTCTACGGCTCCTGGGGCTATCAGATCACCGGCTTCTTCGCTCCCACCGCCCGCTACGGCACCCCCCAGGATCTGATGTATCTCATCGATCACCTCCATCAGCGCGGAATCGGCGTGATCTTGGATTGGGTTCCCTCCCACTTTCCGGCCGACCAGCACGGTCTCGCCCTCTTCGACGGCACCCATCTCTATGAACATCCCGATCCTCGCCGGGGCTACCACCCCGATTGGAACTCGATCATCTTCAACTATGACCGCGGCGAGGTTCGCAGCTTCCTGATCTCCTCGGCGTACTCGTGGCTCGATCGCTATCACGCCGACGGTCTCCGGGTCGATGCCGTGGCATCGATGCTCTATCTCGATTACTCCCGCCAGCCCGGGCAATGGCTTCCCAACGAAGAGGGAGGGCGCGAGCATCTGGGCGCCATCGAGTTGTTTCGTCAGCTCAATGGAAGCGTTCGCCACTCGCATCCCGGAGTGGCGATGCTGGCCGAAGAGTCCACCTCTTGGCCCAACGTCACTGGTCGTCCCGAACAGGACTCGCTGGGCTTTCACTACAAGTGGGACATGGGGTGGATGAACGACACTCTCCGCTTCGTCCGCCTCGATCCCCTTTTCCGTTCGCACCCTGACGCTCATCGCCTCCTCACCTTCCGCGGGCTCTACGCCTACAGCGAGGACTTCCTCCTCCCCCTCTCCCACGATGAAGTGGTGTACGGCAAGCGCTCGCTGTTCGAGAAGCAGTGGGGTAATGCAGATCAGAAGGCTGCCGGGCTCCGATCCTTGCTCGGGTACATGTGGACGGTGCCGGGAAAGAAGCTGCTCTTTATGGGCGGCGAATTTGGCCAGGTCCGGGAGTGGAACCACGATTCGTCCCTCGACTGGGACCTGCTCGACGAGCCCCGTCACCGCCAGATCCTCGATTGGGTGCGGGCGCTCAATGGTCTATTGCGCCGCGAGCCGGCGTTGTATCGGGAAGATGCCACCAGCTCAGGTTTCGAGTGGCTCGAGGCCGACGACTACCCCCGCTCGGTGTTCGGCTACCTCCGGCTGGCGAAGGGGAACCGGCCGGTGCTGGTGCTTCTCAACTTCACCCCGGTGACATGGAGTCGGTATCAGGTGGGGGTGCCGCCCAGAGGAGACTGGACGATCTTGTTGAGCAGCGACGAGGGCCGCTTCGGGGGCTACAACTCGGTGCCGTCCGCGGCCATTGCGAGCACGGGAAAGCCCCACCAGGATCAAGCCGATTCAGTGATGCTTAACCTTCCCCCTCTGTCCGCAACCTTCCTGGTACCAGTGAGCGATGAACCACCGACCTGAGGTGCTCTCGATCGTGCTGGCCGGTGGCGAGGGCAAACGGCTGATGCCGCTCACCCGCGACCGGGCCAAGCCGGCGGTTCCGTTCGGCGGTCATTACCGGCTAATCGACTTCGCTCTTTCGAACCTGGTCAATGGCGGGCAGCGAAAGATCGTCGTCCTTACTCAGTACAAGAGCCATTCCCTCAACGTCCACGTCTCCCGCACCTGGCGGATGTCGACCCTGCTCGGGAACTACGTGACGTCGGTGCCGGCCCAGATGCGCCTGGGTCAACGCTGGTTCCTGGGTTCGGCCGACGCCATCTATCAAAACCTCAACTTGGTGGAGGATGCTTCGCCTGAATACATGTTTGTGTTTGGCGCCGACCACATCTACCGGATGAATCCCGAAAGCATGCTCGAACAGCATCTGGAGAGCGGAGCGGGAGTCACCGTCGCCGGGATCAGAGTGCCACTCGATCAGGCCTATCAGTTTGGTGTGATCGAGACCGGCTCCGGGACCGTCATCAATGCCTTCCGCGAGAAGCCCACCGACGCCCAGCCGATTCCGGGCGATCCTGGTCACGCCTTCGTGTCAATGGGGAATTACGTGTTCACCGCCAAGGTGCTCCTCGACCAACTCGCCGCTGATGCCGAGGACGAGAACTCCCGCCACGACATCGGCGGCAACCTGATACCGCGGATGGTCGAAGCTGGTCTCGCTCACGTCTACGACTTCTCAGCCAACGAGGTTCCCGGAGTGACCGATCGCGAGCGCGGTTACTGGCGAGACGTGGGCCACCTCGATTCCTATTTCGACGCCTCGATGGACTTGGTCGCCACCGAACCAATCTTCAACCTGTACAACTCGCAATGGCCGATCTACACCGCCTCGGTCACCTCGCCGCCGGCGAAGGTGGTGGCGGTGGCGCATCATGGCTCCGGACAGATCGC
>JAICGW010000048.1 GCA_025922945.1 Acidimicrobiia bacterium
AGGATCAGTCCCAAGATCGAGCAAATGGGAGTCGGTCTCGGGCTCGAGACGAGCGGTGCCGAGCGGAACTTCGGGACCCTCGGTGACATTGCCCTGCTGGCCGACGAGTTCAACTTCATCCGCCCGATCGTTGACTGGGCTCATGTCCACGCCCAGACCGGAGGAGCCCTCACCAGCGTCGAAGCGTTCGAATCGGTGATCGCCTTCATCCGCGGGAGCTTTCCGGGGTGGATGATCGACCCCCTGCAAACCCAGTTCACCGACAACCTGTTCAACGCCGGCGGCGAAGTCAGACACCTGCCCTACGGCGAAGGCACTCTTCGGATCGGACCGCTGATCGAGGCCGCTCTCCACAATGAGCTGTCGATGGTGGTGATCTCGGAGGCGCGAGAGCAGTCCAGCCACGACGCCATCCAAAACGAGCTCGAGAAAACGGTCAGCAAAGGACCCAGCAGTAGGAGCGACGGACGAAACATCGACTCCGGCCGGATTGACTTCCCGGCCAAAGTCAAGGGGAAGAAAGACGGCAAGAACTTTCTCGTTCCCGGAGTCCGTCCCCTCAAGCTCTCGAACCTCGACAAGCCCTTCTTCCCCGAGGGATTTACCAAGGGCGATCTCATTCAGTACTACGCGTCGGTGTCGTCGGTGTTGTTGCCTCACCTGCGTGACCGGCCGATTTCCATGTCTCGCTATCCCGACGGCATCGCTGGACCAACCTTCTACGAGAAGCGGGCACCCGGACATCAGCCCGGTTGGATGGAGACCGCACCGGTGCCTTCCGACTCGACGGGCGGAGCCCAGGACTTTCTGCTTGCTTCCAATCGTGAGTCCCTGATGTGGTTCGCCAACATGGGCTGCATCGAGATACATCCCTTCCACTCACGAGCCGGGAATCTCGAACATCCCGATTTGGCCATCTTCGATTTCGATCCGGCCGAAGGGGCCGAGTGGGACCAGGTCGTGGCCGGAGCCAAGCTTCTCGAAGTGCTGCTGGGTCGACTGGGCCTGAGCGGTTATCCCAAGCTCTCTGGCTCCAAGGGGCTCCACGTCTACGTGCCGATCGAAGCCAAGTACCGACACTCGCGGGTTCGACGCCTGGTGGAAGCGATCGGCAAACTGCTCGTCGCTGCCAACCCGGCGGATCTCACCATGGAGTGGGACATCCCCAAGCGCAAAGGCAAGGTCTTCATCGATCACAACCGCAACGCTTACGGTCAGACCATCGCCTCGGTGTACTCCGTGCGCCCACATCCCGGAGCCCCGATCTCCTTTCCTATCACCTGGAAAGAAGTCGAAACCTGTCGCAATGGCGATTTCAACATCGGCAATTTCTGGGACCGCCTCGCCCGGTTCGGAGATCTCTGGGCCCCGGTGGCGAGAGGGGGACAGACCATCGAGGCGGTGGAGACCACCCTCGGAATCGAAGGCGAGTCCGGCAACCAGAAGGCAGAATGAAGCATGGAGCTTTACGCCCGGGTCAACATCCTGGACGGGCGCTCCGTTCGTCTCACCCACGGCGATCTGCGAGAGGTCGTGCATCTCGACGCCGATCCAATCGGCCGCTGCCTGTCATGGGAGCGGCTCGGGGTTGACTACCTGCATGTGGTCGATCTCGACGCCGCCATCCGCCGCGAGTACCGCAACCGCCCGCTGATCGACGAGATCCTCAAGGCGGCCCACATCCCCGTCCAGGTAGCGGGTGGGGTTCGATCTGAGTCTGAGCTGGAACGTCTCATCGACAACGGCGCGTGGCGGGTCGTGATGGGGACGGCGGCGATCGAGAACCAGAACATGGTTTGGGAGGCCTGCCGAAATTTCCAGGACAAGGTTGCCGTCGCCCTCGATGTGCTCCCCGACGGTGAGGTGGTCACCGGCGGCTGGACGGGACACTCGGGTCGCTATCTCGAGGAAGCCCTGGTGGAGATGTCCTCCGCCGGCGCCGCCGCTTTCTTGATCGGGGAGGCAAAGCGCGATGCCCTGACCGAACCCCCCGGATTCGCGGTCCTTGCCGAGGCTTTGAAGGCCGTGGAGGAGCCCGTCATCGCCTCCGGAGGAGTGCGCGATCTCAACGACATCGCCACGCTGCGTCGCCTCAGCGTCGGCACCCGCCGGGTAGCCGGAGTGATCGTCGGACGCGAGGTAACCGCCGGACGCTTCACGATCGCCGAGGCGAGGCGGGTCATCACTGGCGAAGCCCCGACCCGCGCTCCGGGCCGGGTGGAAGGGCTGCGAGCTCTCCTGCGGGTCTCTGACTTCGGGCGCTCGGTCGACTTCTACGAGCGCATCCTCGGGTTCCGCCGACTCACCGGATGGGACCGTGACAGCGGGTCCGGGGCGGTGTTGGAAGCGGCGGGCGGGGAGACGTTGCAGTTGCTTGGTCCTCCGCCCGGCTCGAGCTGGCCTCGTCCGACCGGCCTCGAGCTCGGATTCTTCGTTGAAGACGTCGTCGCCTGGCACGAGCATCTCGTCGCCGGGGGAGTGCCGGTGTCCCGCGAGCTCAAGGTCGAGGCATGGGGCGACACCGTCTTCGGGGTCGACGATCCCGATGGCGTTCGCATCTGGTTTGGTTCGACCCGCTAGCCCTTTGTTCGCCGGGCGATGAATTCGTTCCAGGTCTCGCCACCGCTGCGATTGGGGGTGAGGTTGGCGCCGGCTCGAAGAGCCGCCCCGAACAGCCCTCGCTTGTTGTAGGTCAGAACCGGTCGCCTTCGACCGATGGCCCGCTGGCACGAACGAGCCAGCTCCCGCGCCTCATAGGCGAACGGACCGCCGATGTCAGGGAGCCGGCCGAACATCTGGTCGGCAACTGCTGCCGCCAGCGCCTCGGCATGAACCGCCGGATCGAGCACCTGGTAACGGGTCTCGGCGGGGACCGCCAGCCAGGGCCAGCGTGTTGGTGCCGTGTACCAACCCCAGATCAAGTGATGGAATTGGGTGGCGCGGATGATCGTCCACCGACTGGCCCGGCTCTGAAGATTTTGCTCACAGGTGGTCTTGGCTTCGTAATACGGCCAGGGCATGAGATCGCAGCCGACGATTGATGGGTAGACGAGGTGAGCCTCGGTGTGGGTGACAAGGAAGTCGATTTGGCCGAGGTCGATCTCGAAGGGTCGGGCGGGAACGGTCGCGCAGATGACCACCGCATCGACCGGGGCGAGGTCGACCTGGGACAGGTCGCGCGGGGCCGACGACACGGAAAGGTCCCGGCTTTGCAGGGCTTGGACGACGCGCCGCCCGAGGAGTCCGGAGGCGCCGGTTACCAGGACTGTCGTCAGCGGACCCGGGTCCGGCTTTGCTCGCGCATGTACTGACGGAGATACCACGGGCCGCCGCCGCCCGTGCCCGAGGTGCCCGAGCCCTTCCACCCGCCGAAGGACTGCATGTCAGGCCAGGCACCCGTGGTGGCGCCTGCCTGTCGATTCACGTAGGTGACCCCCGCCTCGATCCGGTCGAAGAATTCCTCGATTTCCTTCTCGTCGTTCGAGAAGAGACCGGCGGTGAGCCCGTACTCGGTGTCATTGGCCCGGGCGAGGGCCTCGTCGAGCGAGTCGACGGGCATCACCGCCACGAACGGGAGGAAGAGTTCGCGATCCCACACCCAGGAAGACTCCGGTGCCGTGACCACGGTGGGCTCGACGAAGTTGCCGCGCTCGAGTCCGTTCTTGGTCACGAGTTCGCCTCCGGCCAGCACCTCTCCGCCGCTCGACTTGACCTCGGCCACCGCTTCCTCGAATCGCTTGATGGCCTGGCTGTCGATCACCGGGCCGACGAACACCCCGTTCTCGAGCGGGTTCCCCACCCGGAGCGATTCCGTTCGGTCCACCAGTCGATCGACGAACTCTTCATATACGGGGCGCTCCACGTAAACCCGAGAGTTGGCCGAGCATTTCTGACCCGAGAACCCGAAGGCGGCGCGGGTCACGCCTTCCGCTGCCACATCAAGGTCGGCCGTAGCAGTGACGATCACCGGGTTCTTCCCGCCCATCTCGCAAACCGCCGGCTTGGGAAAGTCTGTGGCAAAGCCCTTGTAGATCCCCATCCCAACTTCATAGGAGCCCGTAAAGGTGATTCCGGCTACATCGGGATGATTGACCAGAGTTGCCCCGACCTTGCTGCCGGATCCGGTGAGAACTTGGAAGGCGGCGGGAGGCACACCGGCCGCCGCCAGCACTTTGGCGAACTCGAGACCGGTGAGCGCTCCGGCATTTGAAGGCTTGAGGATCACGGTGTTGCCGGTCAGCAGGGCCGCGATCGAGGGCCCGCCCGCCAGCGCCATCGGGAAATTGAAAGGAGAGATCACTGCCCACACGCCGTAAGGGCGCAAGACCGACTGGTTGTCCTCGGCGGCGGAGAGCTTGGAGAGCGGAGTGACGAAGCCATCGTGCTCTTCCATCTGGCGGACGTAGTAACGAAAGAACTCGACCGTCTCGGCAACATCACCCAAGGCCTCGAGCCGATTCTTCCCAACCTCGATGGCCACCAAAGCAGCCAGTTCGAATTGCCTGGCTTCCATGACGTCGGCGGCGCTGAGGAAAAGCGTCGCTCGTTCCCGCCAGGGTGTCTCTGCCCAGATGGGGAAGAACTTCTTGGCGGCCGCGACGGCGTCGTTGACGTCGGCCTCGGTGCCTTGGGCGAAGCTGCCGACGACGATTTCCGAATCGATCGGGGAGCGCTCTTCGTGCAAGCCCTCCCCCCAGCGTTCTTCTCCGTCGACGATGAACGGATGGCGCTGGCCGAGACCGGCGCGGACCGCTTGAACGGCCTCATCGAAGCTCTGATTGAGCTCGGGGTTGTCGGCCGACATCGTGGCGTAGGTGATCTTGGTGCTCATCTGCGGAACCCCTCTTCTCGACCTCACGATACGTCCTAACCTCCATCTATGGAACGCACCGCCTTTCGAACTTGCCCGCTGTGCGAGGCGAGCTGCGGGCTCGAAATCGAGATCGTGGACCAGCGGGTCAAGCGGATACGGGGAGACCGTTCTCACGTGATGTCGGCAGGATTCATCTGCCCCAAAGGCTCGACGCTGAAACAGCTTTACGAGGACCCCGACCGCCTCCGCACTCCTGTGATCAAAGAAGACGGCCACCATCGCCCCGCCTCGTGGGAGGAGGCGTATGCCTTGATCGCCGATCGTTGGGGACAGATCACTGATCAATACGGTCGAGATGCCGCGGCGGTCTATCTCGGCAACCCCAATGCTCATCAGTTCGAAAACAGCCTGGCGCTTCGTCCGCTGATAAAGGCCATGGCCACCAAGAACGTGTTCTCGGCCTCGTCTGTCGACCAGTTGCCCAAGCACGTTTCCGCCGGTCTGATGTTTGGTCACCCGCTCAGCATCCCGGTGCCCGATCTCGACCGCACCGACTACCTCCTGATGCTGGGGGCGAACCCGTACGAGTCGAATGGCTCGCTTTGCACCGCTCCGGATTTCCCCGGCAGGCTTGAGCGTCTCCAAGAGCGGGGAGGAAAGTTCGTTGTCGTCGATCCCCGAAGGACCAAGACCGCCGCCAAAGCCGATCGCTGGATCGCCATCAACCCCGGGGCCGACGCCGCCTTCCTCCTGGCGATCGCCAATGCGATCCTCGAGGAACGGCCCGCTTTGGCCGACCATCTCCGCCATCGAGTGGATGGTTTCGACGCTCTCCCCGATCTGGTAGCTCCCTTCACGCCCGAGGCCACCGCCGCGTTTACCGGAGTCGATGCTGCGGTCACGCGGGCGGTTGCGAAGGAGCTCGCTAAAGCCGAGCGAGCGGCCGTCTATGGCCGCATCGGCACTCATACCGTTGCCTTTGGCACCACCGCCTCCTGGGCGGTGGACGTGCTCAACGTCATTACCGGCAATCTCGACCGGGCCGGGGGGGCGATGTTCCCCTATCCATCTCACATCGGGAGCCAGCGCGCCCGCCGCCCCTTCGTGATGGGTCGCTGGCATGGGCGGGTCAGTGGGCGGCCCGAAATAATCGGCGAGCTCCCGGTGGCGAGCTTGATCGAGGAGATGGTTACCCCCGGAGAGGGACAGGTCCGGATGCTGCTGACCTTGGCCGGGAACCCCGCTCTCACCACCCCCAACAGCGCGGCCTTCGAGGAGGCTCTCGAGGGGCTCGACTTCATGGTCTCCGTCGACGTGTACCTCAACGAAACCTCGCGGCACGCCGACGTGGTGTTGCCTCCGCCTTCGGCGCTCGAACGGTCGCACTACGACTTGGCCTTCACGGGATTCTCGGTCCGCGACTACGCCGACTATTCGCCGCCGGTTTTCGAGACTGAGGCCGCCTCCGAGTTCGAGATCCTGGTCAGGCTGGCCGCCATCTTCAGCGGCTTTGGCCCCGAAGCCGATCCCGACCTGCTGGCGGCAGGGGCCTTGACCAGTGCCATCCAGGCAGAAGTGCAGAGAGGCGACTCGCCCATCAGCGGTCGCGACCCGACCGAAATCCTTGAAGCGCTCGGTGATCGACCCTGGCCGGAGCGCAACCTCGACTTTCTCCTCCGGATTGGCAATCGGGGCGATCATTTTGGTGCCGTTCCCGATGGCCTGACCCTGCAAAAGCTCGAGGGGAACCCCCACGGGATCGACTTCGGACCTCTCCTGCCGCGGCTAGATCAAGTGCTTGCCACTGCTTCCGGTCGGATCGAGCTGACCCCCGAGGCCATCATCTCTGACCTGCCGCGCCTGGCCCAAGCCGTTGCTCAGGGTCGCAACGGCGGGGCCATGCTGGTGGGGCGGCGCCAGCTGCGGTCCGCCAACTCGTGGACGCACAACGTCGAGGTCCTGATGAAGGGCAGAGAGCGTTGCACGCTCGAGGTCCACCCCGATGATGCCGAACGCTGGGGTCTGGTCCATGGGGAGAAGGCGCTGGTTGCTTCGGCGGCCGGGAAGGTGGAGGTGCCGGTGGAGATCACCGCTGACATTCGTCCGGGGGTGGTCTCGATCCCCTATGGCTGGGGACACGGTCGTCTGGGATCGGCGATGAAGGTGGCGGCGGCTTACGCCGGGGTCAACGTCAACTTCCTGTCCGACGGCTCGATCGACCCAATCTCAGGTAACGCCGTGCTCAACGGCATCCCGGTCACCGTCGGGCCCGCCTGAGCTAGTAATGACGCAGCCGGAGAATCCGGGCTTTGAGACCCGGGCCGTGCACGCCGGAGTGAGGCCCGACCCTGCCACCGGAGCGCGGGTGATGCCGATTTATCTCACGGCCGGCTTTGTCTTCGAGGACACCGAGCACGCCGCGTCGCTCTTCAACCTGGAGCGGCCGGGCCACATTTACTCCCGGATCTCCAACCCCACCGTGGCGGCATTCGAGGAGCGAATGGCTTCCCTCGAAGGAGGAGTCGGGGCGGTGGCGACGGCCAGTGGGCAGGCCGCGCTCGCCCTGGCCGTAATGACGTTGGTGGGAGCCGGCGGACATCTGGTCTGCTCGGCGGCCGTCTATGGCGGAACCGCCAACTTGCTTCGGGTCACGCTTCCCCGCTTCGGCATCACCACCACTTTCGTGCCCAGTAACGACCTCGACGGGATCAAGGCGGCGATTCTTCCCGAGACCGGGGCGGTGATCGCCGAGACCATCGGCAACCCTGGCATGAATGTCATCGATCAACCACGGGTGGCAGAAATCGCCCACGAGGCCGGAGTACCGCTTCTGATCGACAACACGTTCGCCACGCCCTATTTATGTCGTCCCTTTGAACATGGCGCCGATTTGATCATTCACTCCGCGACCAAGTTCCTAGCCGGCAACGGATCGATCATCGGCGGCGTACTCATCGATTCCGGTCGTTTCGATTGGAACTCCTCGGGCCGATTCCCCGGACTCACCGAGCCCTACGCCCCCTATCACGACGTCATCTTCACCGACGAGTTCGGTCCAGCCGCCTTTATCGCTCGGGCGCGAGCCGAAGGGCTCCGCGATTTCGGTGCCTGTCTCGCTCCGGAGACCGCGTTTCGACTCCTCCAGAGCATCGAGTCGCTACCGGCGAGGATGGATCGCCATCTCGCCAACACCGATCGCATCGTCGAGTTTCTCGCCGACGCTCCCGAGGTCGAACGGGTTCTGTATCCAGGGCGGCCCGATCATCCCGACTTCGAGGTAGCTAAACGTTTGCTGCCACGAGGAGCTGGGGCAGTTTTCGCATTCACGGTCAGAGGCGGTCGGGAGGCAGGTGCCCGTTTCATCGAAGGGGTTCGGCTCTTTTCCCACCTGGCCAATGTCGGTGATAGTCGTTCCCTGGTGATCCATCCGGCTTCCACTACTCATCAACAACTCGATGCCGAGGGCCTGGCGATGGCGGGCGTCGACCCGGGCATGGTCCGGATGTCGGTCGGGCTCGAAAGCCCTGACGATCTCATCGCCGATCTGCGACGGGGGCTTCGATCGAGCCAGGGCTGATAGTCCTCGTCCACGGAGCTGGCGAGAACCGCACCAGGTGGCGATACCAAGCGCGCTGGCTGCGAAGCCGCGGCCTCGAAGTCGTCGCCGTCGACCTCCCCGGGCACGGGGAGGATCACGACCAGCCTCTGGGCACGGTCGAGGAGATGGCCGCATGGGTGGCCGGGCAATTTGATCGACCGGTTGCCGTCGTCGGCCACAGCATGGGGGGTCTGATCGCGCTGGAACTGACCCGGATTCGCCCTGATCTGGTCGCGAGGTTGGTGCTGACCGGTACTTCGACCTCGATCGAGGTCAACCCGGAGTTACAAGAAGCGGCCGACAACCGCCTCGATAGGGCAGTGTCGATGATCGTCGGATGGTCCTATGACCCGATCGGTCGGCTGGGCGGGCATCCCGATCCCGGTATCGCCCCTGCCATCGTCAGCGGACGACTTCTCGAATCCGAGCTTGGCAACCTCGGGATCGATCTCCGGGCCACCGGGGCTTACGGGCGCGGAGCCGAGGCGGCCGCCAGCGTCAAGGTTCCCACCCTGGTCATCGCCGGAGGGCTGGATCGCATGGTGCCTCTGGCGTCCGTGCGGCGGCTGGCGGCGGCAATCGATGGAGCCCAACTCGAGGTCGTCGAGCGGGCGGGTCACATGATGGTTACCGAAGCTCCCAACGAGGTTCGAAAGCTTCTGGCGAGCTTCCTGCTGTTAACTTTTCGCCCGGCATGACTCACCCCCTCATTTGGCTAACACCGGTCGTGGCCTATCTGTTGGGGGCGGTGCCCTTTGCGTTCCTGATCGGAAAGGCGTTAGGCATCGACCTGCGCAAAGTCGGCAGCGGCAACGTCGGCGCCGGCAACCTGACCCGGGTCGCGGGGTTGAAGGCGGGATTCGCCGCCGCCATTCTCGACGGCTTCAAGGCCCTGATTCCGGTGGTGCTACTGGGTGAGCAGCAGCTGGGGCCGGCACTGGTTGCTGTTTCCGGCCTGGCCATCGTCATCGGACACAACTGGTCGATCTTCATGCGCGGCCGATCGGGTCGCGGGCTGGCACCCTCGGCTGGGGTCCTCTTGGGGATCGACCCATCGCTGATCGTCTGGCCTGGGGGATGGGCGGTGGCGGGGTGGAAATTCGGCGGTGGGCTGTGCGGATTCTTGGGCTGGGCCTCGTTACCCGTTGTCGCCGTGATCTTCCAACGGCCGGCGGCATCGGTTCTGGGTTGCTTGGGTTTGAGCCTGCTGATGGTCGGTCGCCGGATGCAGGGCAACCCTGGCCGGTTGCCGGGATTACGGGCCGCTCTTCATCGAGCAGTCTTTGACACCGACGGTGAGCATCTCTCGAGAGCCACGGAGTCGGTCCGCTTCTGATGCGGCGTCTCAGCCGCCGCACCATATTTGCTATCGCCGCGGTCACAGCGCTGGTTTATGCGACCGCCCTCGTACTCACCCTGACCAATCTCGATATTCCACCTTTTGACCTCCTTTCGGGCATCCTCCTGCTCGCGGCCGCGGCCGGCCAACTCGCCGCCCTCTGGGCATTCGGCCTGCAGTTCCGACACGGGGTGGTCGAGACCGGAGGGCATCTTCAGCCCAGCTCGGCGGTGAAGGCGGCGCTGGTAGGCGCCGGTGTGGCTCGGTTGATCCCCGCGGGCGGTGCGGTCACTCCCGTGGCGATGTCCTGGATGGTGCGGAAAGAGGCGCGCGCTTCCGGCGGCGCCGCGGTGCGGGCCACCGTCCTCAACTATGCCGGGCTGCTGCTGGGCACCGGGTTCGCGCTGCTGTGGGTGATCAATCGCGGCCTCTATGAATCACTCGAAGCCGGGACCTGGATACTCGGCATCATCGCCATCACGATCGGCCTGCTGTTGTTGTTCGGCACCAGGCTGATCGGACTGCTGGCCACCCGCCTTCCCCCCCGGTTGCGCGATCACCTCGGTCCCCCCACGGAAAGCCACATTCCTGATGGGCGCTCACAGTTCCTCCTCTGGTCGCGGCTGGCTCTGGAAGCGTTTGCCCTCTTCCTGGTGATGCAGGCTTTCGACCTGCACCTGACCCCGATGCAGACCGCCGCTGCCTTCGGTGTGGGCCAGCTCGCCGGTGGCCTTCCCGGAACTCCCGGCGGAGTGGGGTTTGCCGAAGCCGGCCTGGTGGGCGCGCTCGCTGCCTTTGGCTTCGACGCCGAGATCTCGCTGGCGCCGGTGCTGATCTACCGGATCGTCTCCTACTGGATTCCGTTGATCGCCGGCTTGGTGGCGGGAGGATCCTCTTTCTTGAAAGAAACCTCTCAGGAGGTGGCGGGTCTGCCCGGGCCCGGTGGTCCGGCGAATACCTGAGCTATTTCCATCCAGCGGCGAGCGATCTCTCCTTCAATTTCCAGGTCGGTATCCCGGTAGTTGACTCGCTGGGCCACCACCAGGCAAAAGTCGGCTAACGGCCCGGTAATCGTTTCCTGCGCGTCCTCATTCCAGACCCGGGTGTTCCCCGCCGAACCGCTCAGGGACACCCGAACCCGGTGAGGCGGTACCTCCAAACCTCGATTGAGAAAGCTCCAGGAGAAGGTTTTCACCCCGAGCTCGGCGATGTGAAAGAGGCGCTCAGTAGGGGGCCGTTCGCGGGAAAGGGCCTGGGCGACGTCGTGGCCGTGGGCCCAGGTTTCCATCAGCCGGGCGGCCGCCGCCGAGCGGGCTTTCATCGGCGGCCCGTACCAGGGGAGTTGCTGCTCGGGGGCCATCGTCCACAGAGCGGTGAGCTCTTCGGCACGGGCCCTCCGCCACCACTCGAGGACCTCCGGCGGATCCACCGAGCGTCCATGTTCGAGGCCGATCGCCATGTATTCGTCGTAGTCGCCGGTGAGACGCTGATTGACCTCGCGGGCGAAGCCTTCCGGGTCGAGGATCGCCTGGGTCTGACGCTCATCGAAGAAAGCCAGGTGGGAGATGGTGTCGCGAATCGACCACGGTTCTGCAGGGGTGGGGAGATCCCACTCCTCGGCTCTGAGACCCGTCACCAGCCGGTCGAGATCGTCCTGCTCGGCCACCAAATCGAGGAGGATTTCACGCACGCGAGATCTCTCCGGCCAGCTGACGGAGGGCCTTGATGAGGGCGTGATTTCCCTCGTGTCCCAGCCCGGACTGTTGCAGCGCCCGGTAGAGCTGGAAGATGAGCGCTGTTCCCGGAAGGGGAGTGCCGATCTTGTCGGCGGTGTCTAGGACGAGACGCAGGTCCTTCTGCTGGAGGTCGATCGTGAATCCCGGATCCCAGTTGTTCGTGATCATCTGCGGGCCGCGATTGGCCAGCATCCACGATCCGGCCGCCCCGCCTTTGACGGCATTGAGGGTGCGTGCGAGGTCGAGTCCCGCCGCCTCGGCGAAGAGAAGCGCTTCGGATGCGGCGAGCTGATTGCCTACCACCAGGATCTGATTGACGAGCTTGGCGAGCTGGCCGCTTCCCACCGGTCCCAGGTGGGTGATAGTGGTCGAATAGCACTCGAGTATCGGCCGCGCTCTCCTCACGTCGGCCTCGCTCCCGCCAACCATCGTGGTGAGCGTTCCTTGGACGGCCCCTTCAGACCCACCGCTCACCGGTGCGTCGAGCCAATCGACTTTTCTCGGGACGAGCTCGAGCGCCAACCTTCGGGTCTCAAGCGGGGAGATGGTGGAGTGATCGATTATCAGCTGTCCCTCGCTGAGTCCGTCCTTGAGCCCGGACACGACCTCTACTACGTCGGGGGTGTCTGAGACACAGATGGCGATGACATCGCTCCCTTTGGCAAGGGCCGCCAGGTCTTCGGCCTCGTCCACCTCGAGCCCGTCGGCTTTACCCGGAGTTCGATTCCATACGGTCGGGCGATATCCCTTGGCCGCCAGGTTGGCGACCATGCCCCGACCCATGATCCCCAGTCCTACAAACCCGATTCGCTCCTGCATCCGCCAACAACACTATTCGTCTGGGGTACCTTGATTGGGTGGACGACCGCCCCACCATCGTTAAGCAAGCCTCGCGTTGGCCCTATGCGCTCGTGGCGATGACGATTCTCCTCCTCCTGGCAGGTTTCTTGGCGGTGCGGGCGATTGTCGATCGCATCCCCACGGTGGACGACATCTCCACCGCTTTCGAGGGCGAACCCTTCGAGGAGGTCGGTCCGGTGGTAATCCGCTCGATTCGCGAACTGGCGAATCTGACGACTGTTGAGTACGTCGAATACACAATTGTCGAGAAGGGCACCAACTCCGGGATCCTCAATTGGGCGACTGGTGATTCGTTGACTCTTTTAGCCGTGGCGCGGATCGGGGCCGGGGTCGACCTCTCGGCACTCGATGCCTCTTCGTTCGACGTCGATCTCGAGACGGGAGAAGTGGTAGTCCGGCTGCCGGCGGCGGACATTCAATATGTGGCGGTTGACAACGAAGCCACGCAGGTGCTCGATCGATCGACTGGGGTCTTCCGTCAGGGCGATCCCCGCTTGGAGACCGACGCCCGCCAGGTGGCCGAGGACGTGCTGGTGGAACAAGCCCGCGTATCGGGCATCATCGAGGAAGCCGAGGGCAACGCTGCCGAAGTGCTGACCAATTTCCTGCTCGGGCTCGGCTACAGCGACGTGGCCGTAGTTCAGGCCGGCTAGGGCTCGACCACCACCAGTATCTGCCCGGCCGCCACCTGTTCGCCCTCACCGGCGCGTATGTCTTTCACGATTCCGCCATGCGGCGCCCGCAAACTGTGCTCCATCTTCATCGCTTCCAGTACCACAAGGGCCTGACCCTCGGCGACGGTTTCCCCCTCGGCCACCAGCACCTTGATCACCTTGCCCGGCATCGGGGCGTGGAGGGAGCCGGCCTCTTCATCAATGGACGTTGCCGCAAAGCGCGGCAGCTCACGGAGCTGGATATATCCGGTCGGTCCATCGACATGAACAACTTCCCCCACCCGATGGACCGTGAAGCTCCGGAGATGCCCGTTGACCAAGAGGCCCAAGCGATCCCCCTTCACGTGATGAACTTCGATCCCGGGGACGGGCTGACCGTCGACCTCCACCGTCACGCTCCCGCCGTCATATCGGTACCCCATAGATATTTCCCTGTCCCCCTGGGAGAAGGCAACGGCCTGGAGTTGTGACGGATTGTTGCGCCAGCCCGAAGGAAGAGCCGGGAGAAGGGCGGCTTCATGCCGACGGGTGGCGGCGGCCGCCAAAGCCGCGGCCACTGCCCCCAGCTCGCACTCTTCCCGGGTAGGTAGTGGTACTCCGAGCTCCGCCGGCGGGTTGCGCTCGAGAAAGTCGGTGTCGGTCTCCCCGTCGAGGAATTCCGGATGCCGGAGTATGCGAACCAGCAAATCGCGGTTGTTCGCCGGTCCATGGATGCGGGCCGTCTGGAGCGAGCGGGCGAGTAGGGAGGCCGCCTCGTCGCGGGTCTCCGCCCAAGCGATCACCTTGGCGATCATCGGGTCGTAGAACGGACTGATGACGGAGCCGGATTCGACGCCCGACTCGACTCGGAGTCCCAGAACTTCCGAGAACTCGAAGCGGTCCATCGTCCCCGTGACTGGCATGAAGTCCCGGACCGGATCCTCGGCATAGAGCCGGACCTCGATCGCGTGGCCGATGCGAACCGGCTCCATCAACTCGTCGCCAAGCCGTTCGCCGGCGGCAATCAGGATCTGCCAACGGACGAGGTCGACGCCACATATCTCCTCGGTCACCGGATGCTCCACTTGCAGGCGGGTATTCATCTCCAGGAAATAGAACTCGCCCCGATCGAAGAGGAATTCGACCGTGCCGGCTCCCTCGTAGTCGACCGCCTTGCAGACCGCGATCGCCGCTTCGCACATACGGGATCGGGTCGGTTCGTCGAGAGCGGGCGAAGGTGCCTCTTCGACGATCTTCTGATGGCGTCGTTGGATCGAGCACTCACGTTCGAAGAGTGTGCTGATCTGACCATGGCGATCACCCACGACTTGGATCTCGATATGTCGGGGCCGGTCGAGGTAGCGCTCGATGAAGACCGTGCTGTCTCCGAACGCCGACGTCGCTTCCCGGGAGGCTGATATGACCGCTTCTGCCAGGTCGGATGGACGGCGAACGATGCGCATCCCCTTTCCCCCTCCTCCCGCCGAGGCCTTGACCAGGAGGGGGAAGCCGATCTTCTCACCGGCGTTGGCGATCCCGGCTTCGTCAAGGCCAGTGAGGTCAACTGATGGCAGCGTCGGCACTCCCGCCGCTTCCACTAGCCGCTTCGATTCGAGCTTGCTGCCCATGGTCGTGATCGCCTGGGGAGTCGGGCCAATCCAGGTGAGACCGGCCTCGACTACCTGAGCAGCGAAGTTGCCGTTCTCGGCCAGGAAGCCGTACCCGGGATGGAGGGCGTCGGCTCCGGTGACCCTGGCGGCCTCCAGCAGCTTTTGCATGTCGAGATAGGACTCGGCGGGAGTGTTGCCTCCGAGGGCAAAGCCTTCATCGGCATCGGCGACGAACGGCGAGTGGCGATCGGCGTCGGAGAAGACAGCCACCGTGGCGATCCCCATCGCCCGACAAGTGCGAAAGATGCGGCGGGCGATCTCCCCCCGATTGGCGACGAGGACCTTTCGAATCGCTCTGCTCACGGACGCCGAGCGTAGCTCTCCAGGGGGCGGCCTCACCTGAGTCGGCGGCAGGGTTCGTAAGGGTTGCCGTTGTGGACCGCGGTGGTTGAATCGCCGCATGATCGGATCTCTGAGGGCCCCCCTGGCTCGCGCCGATGTCGACGCTTACCTTCGTCGACTCCGACTCGCTCCCGAGCCGCCATCAGCAGAGGCCCTGGGTCGTCTCCATCGGGCGCAGGTCGAGCATGTGCCCTACGAGACGATCTGGATCCACCTCGGCGAGCGGTGGGGCATCGATCCGATCGATTCTTTCCGGCGCGTGGCGCACGAGCGCCGAGGCGGGTATTGCTATCACCTCAACGGCGCCTTCTTCGAGCTCCTGGGAGCGCTCGGCTATCGGGTGAGCCGACACATCGGCGGCGTGCATGGCCCCGAGGGTCCGACTTCGGACTCGCTCACCAACCATCTGGTTCTCGTGGTGGAAGGCTTGCCGACTGATGCCAATCCTGAGGGCAATTGGTACGTCGACGCCGGGTTGGGGGACGCGTTGTATGAGCCCTTACCGCTCGTGGCGAGTAGCTACCAGCAATCACCGATGCGGTTTGAGCTGACGGAGACCAACGATGGTGTTGGCGACTGGCATCTCGCGCATGATCCGATTGGATCGTTCGCCGGCATGAGCTTTCGCCTGGGAGCGGTCTCGATCGACGTCTTCCGTAAGCGCCACGCCTACTTGTCGAGGTCACCGGAATCGGGCTTTGTGAAGGTGCTGACTGCTCAGCGAAGGCATGCGACCGGCGTCGACTTGCTGCGCGGTCTGGTGTTGACTCGTCTCGACGGTGCGAGTCGGGTCGAGCTCGTACTAGATCAGCCCGGCGACTGGCTCGAGGTGATTACCGAGCTGTTTGGCATGCGCCTCGATGCCGAGCCGTCGGCACTCGCGGCCTTGTGGGCCAAAGTATCTGCCGCCCACGACGCCTGGCTTCGCTCTACCGAAGCGTGACGGGTTCGCCCTCCGAGCGAAACTTGATCGAGCATCCGAGTGAGGGCACCTGCTCGACCTTCACTTCTTCGCGGGCGACAACGGCGCTCGTCGCGGCCCGCAAGCTTTCGCCGGTGACCTCGACGTCGTTGTTCGGTCGCGCGCCATCAAACTGGCCGCGATAGGCCAGTCGATGATCGTGGTCGAAGAGGAAAAAGTCGGGGGTGCAGGCGGCGGTGAAAGCGCGGGCGACTTCCTGGCTCTCGTCGAAGAGGATCGGGAAGGTGAACCCGACCTCGTCGGCGACCCGAGCCTGATTCTCGGGAGCATCCTCCGGATAAGCGTCGATGTCATTGGAAGCAATCCCGACGATCGCCAACTCCGTGCCGGCGAAATCCCTTCCGAACTGGGCCAGCCCATCCTGGATGCGCTTCACATAGGGACAGTGGACACAAAGAAAGGTGACGAGGACTGGGCGATCGGCGAAATCGTCGGACCCGACGCTTTCATTGGTGCGAACGTCGTTGAGAAGGAATTTGGGTAGCTCGGTCCCGAGGGCGAGCATCGTGGAAGTTGCAGCCATTTCGAAAGCGTAAACGCTTTCGGAGACATCAGACTTCAGACATCAGATTTCAGATTGGGCCAGATTCTCTGGTTACGGGGTCCATTGAGGCTTCGGAGACGAAGAGCGGTGGTCATTTTCCTGATCTGCTCGAGCTCCCCAATCAATTCGACAGTTCGATCAGGATCGGCCAGGCCGACGTCTGAAACGAGGATCAAATGATGTTCAAGCTCGTGTCCGCTGGCAATGCAGGTTTCGCGCCCGGCGCATTTGTGTCGTCATCCCGAACTGCTCGCTTTTCGGGAACAACGAGGTCAGTTGGTAGATGTCGACGATCAATCGGCGGGTGCGCTGCCACGCCTCCAGCCTCTTGAAGTTCCACATGAGGTCGTTCTACAAGGCCAACGGCCCTTCCGGTATGGCCCCATTCAAAAACCCGAAAACGACATCATCTGACATCTGACATCTGATATCTCTCTCACATACGGAAGACGCCAAACTCGGCCGACCCTTGCACTGGTGCAGAGTGGCTGGCGGAGAGCGCGATCCCGAGCACATCCCGGGTCTGACGGGGATCGAT
>JAICGW010000049.1 GCA_025922945.1 Acidimicrobiia bacterium
CGGCCCGGCTCATCAGCTCGGGCGAAGTCGACCTAGCCGACCCCGAAGAAGCCCTCCCCCGCTTGCTCGCCGCCGTCGAAGCCGGCGGCGAGCAACGAGAGAAGGCGCGTCTCCAGATGATCGACGTCTTCGATCTCCTCGGCCCCGAGCACGAGCTCACTCGCGAGTACCGGCGCCGCCTCGCCTCCGCCCTCTTTTAAGCGAACCCAGGGTTGTTATTCCGACAAATGGCGGAATAACAGCCCACAGAATCATCAACATCCGATGGCGTTTCGCAATTGGGCGACTACAAGCTCGGGACGGCCAGTGAAGTCCTCCCATG
This sequence comes from Acidimicrobiia bacterium, assembly GCA_025922945.1. Taxonomy (GTDB): domain Bacteria; phylum Actinomycetota; class Acidimicrobiia; order Spongiisociales; family ZC4RG35; genus JACCTH01. Next base: position 323 of record JAICGW010000049.1, read on the forward strand.
TGAATCGGAAGATTCGCCAGTTATGGAGGAGGGAGAGATTGTCCCGGTCTCGGTCCCTCTGAAAGTCGGAGACCCGCGTATGCCAGCGCCGACTATCGCACTCGCAACCAACGCACACGTGCGGCCAGGCGAAATCGATCCGCTTGCCGGGATCCCAGGGCGCCGGATACTGAAACACAGGTCTCGGCAACCCGCCTCGTTCGAAGACGCCAAGACCAACCTTTTCAAGTTTCGTCGCTGTGACTACTTGTGAGCCCACTCGCTCATCGATCAGCTGCCGCATCGCCCCGGCACCTGTTCGTCCGCGTCGAGCTACTTGGTCGAAGATGTCGACGATCCCATCCATCGTCACCAACTTCTGCGCTAGGGATTCGTCTAGAGCGTTGGCGAGGGCATTCGGATGCAAAACGGCCGCTAGGTCAATCAGCGTTCGCTCCGGGATTGTTGTCCACTGGGCATCGACTGGCTGGCGATGATCGATTGCGAGATCCAGGGAGCGGTGGATCGTGACCCCCGGAAACTCGTGCGTCGTCCTGGCGTGGACAGTCACAACTGCGCGACCACGTGCAACGTAGGGTATTGAGTACACCTCGGCTGCGGACTCGTGCGAGATTGTTGCGTTGGGGAGGATCGCCACGGCACCTCGGAGCAAACCCTTGTGATCGCCCTCGACGCCAGCGACCTTGTACAGGCCATTGCGAACCCGGGTCCACGTTCCACTTCTGACCCGATTAGCGATCATCTCGTCCGAGAGGCCGAGGCCTTTGACTTGATCGTGGCCTAGGAATGCAGCCTGTGACGAAGCGAGGGCGGCCAGTTGGTAGTCAGCTTTCACCATGTGAAAGTGACACAAACTGACATCGGTTGCTAGACGTCTGTTCTGTGGGCCACCATGCCGGGTTTTGTCGGATCAACTACCCAGGGTTCGCTTTAAGGTGGGTTGATGGCAAAGCAGTACCAATCAGCGCCGGAGCTCAGCATCGATTTGGGGAAGCGGTACACCGCCAAACTCGACACCAACCATGGCCCTATCACGATCGAGCTCAAGCCGGAGCGGTCGCCGCAGACGGTCAACAACTTCGTCTTCCTCGCCCGGGAGGGCTTCTACGACGGCGTCATCTTCCACCGTGTCGTCCCCGGCTTCGTGATCCAGGGGGGCGACCCCACCGGAACCGGCCGCGGCGGACCGGGATACAAATTTCGAGACGAGGTCGAGGGAGTGGGCACCTACGAGCGCGGCGTCGTCGCCATGGCCAACGCCGGGCCCAACACCAATGGAAGCCAGTTCTTCATTTGCCTGGAAAAGGTCGGCCTCCCCCACGCCTACACCATCTTTGGCGAGGTCACAGAGGGGATGGAAGCGGTCGACGCCATCGCCGCACTACCCACCAAAGGCGAGAAGCCGACCCAGGACGCGGTGATCAATTCGGTCCGGGTCGAGGAGAACTAGAGGCCGAGGAGGCCTTCGAGGCCCACCGTCACCGGGTTGGCCATTGCGCCGACCGACCTGATTGCCAGGAGGATCCCGGGGACATATCCGGACCGATCGCTCTGGTTATGACGGATCTCGAGCGTCTCCCCGGGGTTGCCGAACAGGACGTCCTGATGTGCCAGGAGACCCGGAAGGCGAACGGAGTGAACCCACACTCCGCCTACCTCGGCCCCCCGCGCTCCCGGAACCGATTCGGTTGACTCCACCGTGCGGGCACCGTTCGGCTTCATCCGCTCGGCGGTGGCGAGGGCAGTGCCAGAAGGGGCATCGGTCTTCCGATCGTGGTGCAATTCGATCACCTCCGCCGCCGTGAAATAGGGCGAGGCTTTCTCTGCCAACCACATCATGAGGACCGCCCCGATGGAAAAGTTGGAGACCACCAAGCACCGGCCCGGTCCTTCTCCCCAGATCTGGCGAAGGTTGTCGAGTTGATGTCGATCGAAGCCCGAGCTCCCCACCACCACATGTCCACCAAAGTTGTGCCAGAGGCGAACATTCTCCAAGGCGGTGGCCGCCGGCCCGAACTCGACGATGACTTCGGCCGCTCTCATCAACTCCGAATCGTCGAACCCGTGACCGGGCGCATAGCGAGCGACTAGCTCGAGGTCCGAAGTCGACTCCACTGCCTCGCAGCACAGCGACCCCATCCGACCCGCCGCCCCGGACACGGCGACTGTGGTCACTTGACCCAGCGGTCGAATTCGCCAGGTTCGAGAGGACCTACTACTCCCATCACGCGGGGACCGGTGTAAACGGCTTCCGCCACTTCCTTAACCGAATCGAGGGTTACCGCTTCGATGCGGGCGATGCGCTCGTCGATCGAGAGATGGGGCCCGCCGTTTATCTCGTCACGCCCCAATCGCACCATCCTGCTGTTGGGGTCCTCCATCGAAAGAGCGAGACCACCCCGCAGCGATCCCTTGGCTCGCTCCAACTCCTCTTCACTGATCCCCTCCGCCAGAACGAGTTCGATCTCGTCCTGAATCAACTGGAGACAGGTGTCAGCTTGATCAGGGATCGTGCCGACGTAAACCCCCCAGCCACCGGTTTCTGCGTGCGCCATCCTGAATGAATAGACCGAATAGGCCAAGCCGCGCTCCTCTCTGATCTTCAGGAACAGGCGCGACGACATCCCTCCCCCCAGGATGTGGTTGAGAACGTCGAATGAGAAACGACGATCGTCCTTGCGATCCAAAGCCAGGCCCCCGATTACGAAGTTGACCTGCTCGGTCTCGCGGCCGACCGAGCGCACCATCGGCTCGAGAGTCGGCGCTCGAAACAAATGATCCACCGGGCTTCCCTGCCACTCTCCGAACAACTCCTCCACCATGCCCACGGCTTCCTGGTGGGACACCGACCCCGCCATTGCCACAACCGTCGATCCGGCCCCGTAGCGGCGCTGCCAGTAACCATGCAGGTCGTCGCGCCCCATGGCATGGATCGATTCCCGGGTTCCGAGCACCGGGCCCTCCAGGGGGTGGCCGGCGAACAGTGCCTGAGTGAACTCCTCGAACGCGACATCAGATGGGTCGTCGTCGTTCATGTTGATCTCTTCGATCACGACCTGGCGCTCGGTATCGATCTCGTTGGGTCGGAAGGCCGGTCGCTGCAACATCTCGGCCAGGAGATCAAGACCGACTCTCAGGTCGGAGTCCAAGAGCCGCGCCCAGAAACAGGTGTTGTCCTTCGAGGTGAAGGCGTTGGACTCGGCTCCGATGGCATCGAAGGTCTCGGCGATCATGCGTGCGGAGTACCGATCGGATCCTTTGAAAAGAAGGTGTTCGAGGAAGTGAGAGGCACCTGCCTCCTTGAGCTCCTCATCACGTGCCCCCGTATCGATCCAGCAACCCACCGCTATCGAACGGACCCAGGGCATCGCCTCGGTGATGACCCGGAGACCACTGGGGAGCGTCGTCAGCTCATAATGAGACTTGGGCGAGGCCATCGGCCGGGAGTGTAAGGGTGGGCCGGGCCTTGCCGGAATCCATGGTTTGACGCCGGTGAGACAATGGACGCTTATGCGCGTCCGTCCGAGCTCTCAACGATCGACCTTCATGCGCGATCTTCTCTCCCCCGAGGAGAAGGCGATTGAGGCCGTCGTGGCCCGCTACCAGAGAGTGGCACCGGCCGTCACCCGCTTTGCCCGTTCCCTCTCGGGAAACGAGAAGCTGCGCGTAATCCTCGGCCCCGACGCCGCCGCCTCCGATCAGGAAATCGTCTGCGATCCTCGTCTTTTTCAGGCCGCCACCAACCGCGAGGCCCCGGTTACTGCAGCCGAGATGGCCCTGGCTTCGGCCATGCATGAGGTGGTGCACCTGATCAGCTCCAATTTCGACGAGCCCGAGTCCCCCGATACCTCCACCGATCTTCTCGAACATCTTCAGAAAGAGGGGGGCCCGGTGGCCGAGGTCCTCTTCTTCAACCTGGAGGACGCCCGCCAGGAGGTCCAGGGGCTGCGCAACTATCCGGGAGTTCGCTCTGTCCTCACCGACATCTATCAGGCGGCGATCTCCGCCGCCGTCTCCAAAGCCGGACCCCTCGGGCAATTCGCCCTCGGCTGCTTTCTTTACTGCGGCGACTACGTCGAGCGTGAGGCCTTCGAACGGCGAGTGACCTCGCGGGCCCAGCAGGCACTGTCGCATGCCCACCCCCTGTGTCGGAAGGCCGCCGCCGCGGACGATCCGATGGCCGTGGCAGAACTCGCCCTGGAACTGTTGGAGATCGCTCGCGACTACGGACTCCTCACTTCAGTGCGCGAGGAAGGCACCCAAGCCCAGAAACGGATGCAGCAAAAGCAGGACGCCGAAGACGCCGCCGATGGCGCCGACATGGTCCGGCTACCGAGTCCCTCGGTGCAAAGCGCCGAGAGCTATCACGATGTCCAGCGAGCGACGGAAGCCAGGGCGGGTCTTTCCGATCGAAAGGGCGCCTCGGAGCTGGCGGGAGACGCCTCCACCGATCAACTCCTTCGCGTGAGCGAAGCTCCCACCGTCTATCTCCCCACCGGGATGGCAGGGAAACTCATCGTGACCCCGGCGCCTGTGACCTTTGCCCGCTTTGCCGAAAACGGCCGGCACGCGCTCGAGATGGCCGCCCGCCGCTGGGGAGTTGCCCAGCGCCAGGTTTCCGGGGAGCTCTACCCCCTGTTCGCCGCCAATCAGAGACGGGGCCTGCGTTCGGGCTATGACCAGGGCGACGTGTCCCCCCACGCCGCCCTCTTCATCGGCGCGGGTCTCTACCAGCGAATGTATGAACGACGCGCCTCACGCACCCGGCGTTCTTACGCGGTGAGCCTTCTGGTGGATGCCTCGGCGTCGATGCTCCAGCCACGCAACCAGGGAAGGGACCGCCATTCCTGGGGCATGAGTGCGGCGCTGTTGGGGGCAATGACGCTCGCACGCCTTTGTCACGAGCTTCAAGTCGACTTCGAGGTGTCCCTCTTCAATCGCGGGTTCGCTTCCCGCCCTAGCGACACCGAATGGACTTACACCCGAGCCGCCAGCCAGGCGGCCGCCGGTCTCCGCCAAACCCATGGCACCGCGGCCACCCGCCTGACCTCAACTGTCAATCACTATCTCGTGAAGCCTTTTGATCGCCGCTGGCGCGATGCCGAGGCGGTTTTGGCGGGAATGTTCTGGACCGCCGCCGAACCGGCTCAAGCCGCCCTCGCCGCTCGCCGCGATCCCCGGGAGACTCCGCCGGTTTCGATGTTCGAGCGGGCCGCCAATGTCGACGAGTTCAACCTCATCCACGCCGCTGAACGGATGGCCAAGCTCGGCGCGCAGGTGCGCGTGTTGGTGGTCCTCGCCGACGGAATGACACGAGGGTCGGTGGAAGCACTCACCTCGGCCGTCTCGGCGGTGGAGCGCTCGGGGACGATCGTTCTCGGGATCGGCATCGGAGACGACACCGCTACCGGCGCCTATCACCGATTCGAGATCGTGAACCGTCCCGAGGAGCTGACCCGTGCGATGGTGGAGGGCACCCGCAGTGCCCTGCGACGTGGGCTCGCACTCTGGGGCATCGACTCATGGTGGCTGCGCCCCAACCGATACGAGATTCCCTATTTGAAGGAGGCTGTCAATGCCTGACCAGGTTTCGATCTCCGATCCCACCGGTGTTGGTCCCCCTATCACCCTCGACCGTTTCGAAGTCCCTCGCAATCTCGAAGACCATCACCAGCGGGTGGGCAAGATCCCCGAGCCCGACCCTCATTACGTCGACCTGGGAATGCTGTATCGCTTTGCTCAAATCGAGGCCGTCCGCCGGTCGGAACCCGAAGGCTTCGCCGCGCTCCACCTTGCCGTGCGGGGACACATGGGAACAGGCAAAGACCACGACATCGAACAGTTTGCCGCTCATATGGGGCTGCCCTATTACCGCATCCCGCTCACCGGTGAAGTGCGGGACGTCACCCTGATCGGCTCCACCCGCCTGCACGGCGACGGCAAGGGTGGAACCGAGAGCCGGTGGGAGGATGGGGACATCACGAGGGCGCTACGCGGACCGGCGCTCCTCAACCTCTCGGAGTTGAACGCCGCTGGCGCCGAAACCCTCTTCGCTTTGCATGGGTTGCTCGACCGCTACGGGGCACTTGACCTCCCCAATGGTGAAACTGTCCGGCTACGTCCGGATGTGAGGGTGTTCGGCACAATGAACCCGACTGACATCCGCGACTACGCCGGGACCCAGACCCTGAACAAAGCGTTTGCTGACCGGTGGGTGATCTGGGAAAAGGACTTCCCAGCCGCCGATCAGCTCCAGGCGATGTTGCGCCGGCGCTACCCGTCCATGCGAGATGACTATGTCGAGGCAATCGCCCGGCTGGCGATCGAGGTCAACGCCTCGTTCGTTGTGCCCGATGCCTCTACTCGCGTCGAGTCTCCGCTCTCCCTGCGCTCGGTGCTCGACCGCATCCCCACCGGCCTGCGCGTTTACCACTCCGACACCGATCCCCTCCGCAGGTCTTGGGAGGAGTTCGTTCTCCCCCACGTCGACTCTTTCGATCGCGATCACTACGAGACAGTGTGGAACGCGGTCGTCCGCAAGGGACCGGCAGTCACCCCCTTCGCTGCTTAACCCCTGCTCTGCAGCAGGGCGGCGTGCAGCCGGCGACGGGCTTCATCCATGCGATCGAGGGGAGCAAAGGCGGTGTCCGAAACCGTGCTCTCTACGGCCGCGGTGACCCGGGCCGTCACCAATCGTGCCTGACGCCTGCCGATCCAACCTGCGTGAATGGACAGCAGGGCCCCGAAGATGAAGCTCGCCACCAGCGACGCCACCACCAAGACCAGTGGAACCGGCACCGGCCCCAGATAGGGGACCTCGACGGTCGCTACCTCGATGCCACCCGGGCCGAAGATGATCGTGAGATACCAGGCGATGGCGAAGAGCAGCACCCCGCCGAGGGCGAGCTGGATTACCCCCACAAGTCCCCAGAGGAACGAACGGGGCGGGCGAGCGGCCTCTCGGCTCTGACGGGTGGCCTGGTCAATGGCGGACACGAGACGAGCCTCGAGGTCGTTCATCCCCAAGGCCGCTATCGCCGGCGTCCGAGCCCCGGCGGGAAGTTTGGCCAGGGCATCGGTCACCACCCGTCGAACGGGATTGAGGATGTGGCCCAGCGATCCTCGCCGGCGCCAATTCATGAGGTAACCCTCCGGATCGGCCGTCCGGCGACGAGTGCCGGTGAGCGAGGAGAGCAGGGCCAGGATTCGCACGAGCAATGAGCCGCCTTGTCTGCGGGCCTGGTTTTGCACCGCCGCCCGCACCTGTCGGCCCACGCCGGCGGGATCGACCACCGCCAGCGCTCCGGTCACCGCTTCCTGGCTTGCTCTTGCTCGCATCTTTGCCTCCACCAATGACGTGGGTGGGGTCTCGGCCTCGATCCCGGCTTTGCTGGCCACCTCGCTCAGGGCGGTGGCGGCGTCCGTGGCGAGCTTGGCAGCCACCGCCGCCTTGCGATCCGCTGCCCCGGCCAGGTCGCGGCGAAGATCTGCGACTCCCTGCCCGTCGCGAGCCGACAGCATCCGGATCGACGATCGGCCGATTCCGTCTGTCGATAGTCGGCGGGCGAAGTCCTCTGCGAGAAGTCGCTGGTCGTCCTCACCCAATCGATCGGCCTTGTTGAAAAGGAAGACCATGCGATCGCCGTGGGCCGAAAGCTGGCGCAAGTATCCATGGAGCCGCTCGTCGTCGTACTTCTCCGGGTCGACGACCCAATAGAGGGCATCGATTCGAGGAAGCAAGGCATCAACCGTTGCTCGGTGGCCGAGATTGACACTGTCGACGTCGGGGAGGTCGATGATCGCCACATCGGCCAGATTCCGATGCTGATGATCGACGACATCTTCGACCCCCACCCATTCCAAAAGCGGTTCGACCTCCTGGCGATCGTTCTCCTCCACCCAGGCGAGAGGGCGTGAGGTCGTCGGCCGAATGGCTCGGACCTCGCTCACGTTGCTTTCAGCCAGGGCGTTCAAGAGCGACGATTTGCCGACCCCGGTGCCTCCAGCCAAAGCAATGACGTAGGTATTGCCGGCAAATCCGATTCGCTGCTCGACGAGGTCGGCAGTGCGTTCGGCGTCGGTGGTGTCGAGACCGAGATCTTGTGCGGCTGCAATTCCCTCGGCCAGCGCGGCCAGGGATTCACTCAGGGCGGTCAAAGGGTCATTGCTCCGGCCCGGGCTTCGTGCGCCAGCCGACGCAGCGTGGCGGGAAGATCCTTCTCCATCGGGCCGACCGCAGCTGCAAACCGCGCTTGATCGCGCTGAAAGGCCTCGCTCAGCAATTCGGTGAGGCGGCTCCGGGCACGTTTGACGAAGGCGGCCACATTGGCCTCGCCGAAGATGGCTTCCAAAAGCTTTTGATTGAGAAAAGCGGTGGCAGCACCAATCCCGACCTCGGTCCCGGTCAGCCCTCCCGTGTGGACGAAGACGGCGATCATCGCGCTCGTCCCGAGCACATTGAGCCCCACCGAAGCTGCCTGCGCCCAGGCCTTGCGCTGCTGTCCCAGTGTTGCGATTTCGCTGCCGATGGCCTCGCCCCAGGAGGCGAGCGACTCGCGCAACCGCTCGTCGAAATCGCCGCCGGCGGCAAGAAGGTCGGGCCGATCCGCCAGCGCTCGGTCCCCGAGAGGCTCCCCGGACCAGGTCGAGGAGCTGGCTCGGGCTGCGTCGTCGGCATGCCGGCGCGCGGAGGCGACCAGATCCGAGAATGCGGCCTCCCGCACGGGAGGGGCGGGCGGTGGGGGTTCGGTGCGAAAGAGGTTCCGAATGGTGGCGGCGATCTTCCCCACCCCCTCGGCCAGAAATCGGGCCAGCGGGCCGGCGCGGACGAAATCGAGCCACTGCTGAAGGACCTCCGAACGCAGGAAATCTCCGCTCTCGACTTCATCGAGCAGTTTTCGCAGGCCCCGCTCATATGCACGGTCGACTTCCTCGAGAAGCGCCGCGGTCGCCTGCTGTTCCTTCTCCGTTTCGTCGGCGATTTGCTCCACTCCTCCAGGGAGGCCCTCGAGGGCGGTGATGAGGCCGCGGCGAGCGACGGCCCGGCGGGCGGCGTCGTCGCTCCGGAGCTTTTCGATCGCGCTGCTGATGGGCGAAATCGGCTCGGCCCCGAGGGCGTCGCGTTCGGGGTCGAGCGCTCCCTCGGCAACAGATACCACCTCCAGATCCCCAAACGCCCCCTGGTTGTCGAGACCACCCCGCTCCAGCAATTCCCGGTAATCGGCCAGGACTTCGGTTCGGTCCTGAATGTCGACTGGCATCCGGTTGATAACCATCAGGAGCGGGACGCCGCGCTGACGGGCACGGTCGAGTACCAGCCACGGCACCTGGTCGGCATAGCGGGTCACAGTGGTGACGAAGATGACGAGATCGGCTTTTTCGAGCAGATCGAGAGCCAGTTGGCGGTTGTGTTGCTCGACGCTGTCGAAGTCGGGAGAGTCGACGATCACCAAGCCCTTTGGTGCCGCGCGGTCGCTCACAACGAGTAGGTCAGGGTGGATGTCGATGCTGTCATCGGGATGGGCGAGAGCCACCGGGTGGCGGGTGGTGGGGCGAAGCAATCCGGAGGGGCTCACTGCTCGCCGCGCCAGGGCATTGAAGAGCGAAGACTTACCGGAGCCGGTCGACCCGAGGATGACGACGAAGAGCGGGGCCGCCAGATCGGATGCCCTCGGCAACAGATAGCTATCGACGTGGGTGCGGAGTCGTTCCGCCTGCTCCCGGGACTCCCGGGTCGGGGCCGACAACGCCCGGCGGGCCAAGGCGGCAGAAAGATCCTCCAGCACCTGGGGCAGCATCGAGCCAAGTGTGACAGCCTCAACCGGGAAATTCGTTTGTTGGCTAGGTTGGCCGCGTGAAGCCTTACCAGACCGGCCAGCCCGAGCTCGACGAACAAATTCGCCAGCTCATCATCGACGCCGGCGGCGGTGGCAACCACGATCTGATCGCCGAGCTCCTGACGACGGTGATCAAGCTTCATCGCGATATGGCAGAACGCGGCGACTTGAAGATGGTCAACACCGCCCTGAAGGAAATGCGTTACTCGATGGCGGTGTTTGGCCGGCACCACGAACCCAAAGTCACGATCTTCGGAAGTGCCCGACTCGCCGAGTCCGATCCCAACTTCCAACTGGCCGAGAGGTTCGCGGGTCTCATGGCGGAAAAGGGCTGGGGAGTCATAACCGGCGCGGGCCCGGGAATCATGGCGGCGGGGAGCAAGGGAGCCGGCCTCTCTCACTCATATGGAGTCAACATTCGACTCCCGTTCGAACCCGATCCGGTTGGCTATATCGACCCTCAGCGAAACATCAACTTCAAGTACTTCTTCACTCGCAAGCTCACCTTTATCAAGGAGTCCCACGCCTTCGCCCTCTTCCCGGGCGGCTTCGGCACCCTTGACGAAACCTTCGAACTGCTGACGCTGATCCAGACGGGCAAGAGCGACATGCATCCAATTGTCTTGATCGAGGCACCAGGAACCGGTTATTGGCCCCCTTTGCTCGAGTTCTTCTCCACGACTCTCGTGGCCAAGGGTCTCATCTCCGCAGCCGACATGAACCTCTTCGAGGTCACCGGCGACGCCAACGACGCCGCCGCCATGATCCACGCGTTCTATTCCAACTTCCACTCCCAGCGTTATGTGGAAGGAAAGCTCGTACTGCGGATGAAGGAGGCGCCGGAAGGAGCGGTTCTCGACCAGATCAATCGCGAGTTCGCCGACATCCTTGCCGACGGGAGGATCGAGAAAACCGAAGCTTCTGCTGCGGAGGAAAAGGACGCCGACGCTTTGGACCAGGAGCGCCTGGTTCTCAACTTCGACCGCCGGAGTTACGGACGACTACGGCTTTTGATCGACCACCTCAACACTCTCGTTTCCACCCCTGACCGGGTAGCGCCGCCGGCGCCGTTCCAGGAGGAACAGGCAGAAAGGCCGTGGTAGGGAGGTTTCCCGGCCCGGTTCCGGGATCTCGCCAGATTTTTTGTTTGTTGGAAGTGACTACCATTACGGCGTGCGCGAACTCCTCTCAGACCTTGTAGCTGAGCAGCAGTTTCTCGACCAGTTCCTGCAAAGGATCACCCAAAAGGACTGGGAAAGACCGACCCCAGCAAAGGGATGGTCGATCAGAGACACCATCAGCCATCTCGCCGACTCCGCCGAACTGGCTGCCGATGCCCTCAACGGAGGGAACCGCATCGAGATCTACCGCAGTGCCCCCGACCTCGACGCCCTCCGCCAGGAAGCGGTCAAGAAGGGCCGCAAGATGCGTTACCAGGACGTGATCGAGTGGTGGCGGGGAGGCCGGGCCAAGGTCGTCGAACCCCTCTCGCACATGTCGGCCGAGCAGCGCATCGAATGGATCTCGGGAGATATGAGTGCGAGAACGTTCGCCACGATGAGGTTGATGGAGAACTGGGCCCACGGCCTCGACATCTACAACGCCATGAAAGCCCAGATCGAGGACACGGCGCGTCTCCGCCACATCTGCTTCCTGGGCTGGAAGACCTTGCCCTATGCCTTCAAGATGGCCGACATGGACTACTCGCCGGTTCGGGTGGAGGTGATGGGCCCCGGATACGCCAAGTGGGTATACGGACCTGACGACACCGACCAAGTCATCAAGGGCCCAGCCGGCGAATGGGCCCGGCTCTCGGTGAGACGGATCAAGCGCAAGGACGCCAAGAATCTGAAGGCCATCGGTGACGTGGCCGACACTGCCCTGGACGTGGTTCGCGCCTATCTATGAGGCTTCCATCCCTTTTTGGGATGGTGCATCTCTCCCCCCTCCCAGGAGCTCCTCGATTCCAGAGCGACCACGGGATGGATGCGGTCATGACCCGGGCTATGAGAGACGCCACGAGGTTGGCCGACGCGGGCTTTCCGGCGCTGATGATCGAGAACTACGGCGATTCCCCTTTCTTTGCTGCTGGGGTTCCGCCCGTCACCGTTGCCGCCCTTACGCGGGTGGTGGCACGGGTTAGAGACGAGACTGGCCTCACGGTGGGCGTGAACGTCCTCCGCAACGACGCCATCTCCGCCCTGGGAATCGCGGCCGCAACCGGCGCCGGCTGGATCAGGGTGAACGTTCTCTCGGGACTGATGTATACCGACCAGGGTCCGATTGTCGGACAAGCCGCCGAGGTGGCGCGGCTTCGAAAGGATTGGTGTCCTGAGGTCGGCATCCTGGCGGACGTATTCGTCAAACACGCCACTCCCCCGCCGGGGAGTGAAATCTCGGTGGCCGGAGCGGATACCTGGGAGAGGGCCGGCGCCGACGCCCTGGTCGTCTCCGGGACCAGCACCGGCTCTGCCCCCGACCTCGACCGTGCCCGGGACCTGCGCATGGCGGTGCCCGACGCACCGATCCTGGTGGGATCCGGAGCCACCGCCGCCAACCTGGCCGAGCTCGCAAAGGTGGCCAACGGTGCCATCGTCGGCTCGTCGCTCAAGGTGGGCGGGAGAGCCGAAGGGGAGGTCGATCTCGGCTCGGCGCGGGAATTCGTGGCCGCCGCCCGCGAGGTCGGCTGGCTCGAACCCTGATGCCTCCTTCGCTCACCGCCGCCGGGCGGGTGGCCACTCTGACACTCGACGAACCCGAGACCCGCAATGCGATCACGGGCGCCGAGGCCCTGAATGCGATTGTCTCGGCCCTCGAGAGCGACCCGGCGGACATCGGCGTCCTCCTGATCACGGGCGCCGGCCCCGCCTTCTCCGCCGGCGGGAACATAAAGGACATGGCCGCCCGCCAGGGATTGTTCGCCGGGAGCCCCGAAGAGATCATGGAGGGCTATCGGTCCAGCATCCAGCGGCTGACCAGAGCCCTGCTCGAAACGGATCTAGCCACCATCGCGGCAGTGAACGGCCCTGCCATCGGCGCCGGTTTTGACCTGGCGCTGGGCTGCGATCTCCGGCTGGGCTCCACTTCCGCCCGGTTCGCGCACACCTTCGTCGACCTCGGGATCATTCCCGGCGACGGGGGCGCCTGGCTCTTGCCGCGAGTCGTGGGCTGGCAGCGGGCGGCCGAGCTTGCCTTTACCGCTCGGAGCGTGGGGGCGGAGGAAGCGAGGGAAATGGGAATCCTCCTCGAGGTGACCGAGCCCCCGGATCTGATGACGAGGGCGATGGAGCTCGCCCGGTTGATCGCCAGCAAACCCGCCCATTCGATCCGGTTGGCCAAGCGCCTTCTCCGCCACGCCCGATCGATGGATCTTCCCGGATTCCTCGAGTTCTCGGCCGCCCTCCAGGCGGTCTCCCACCACACCGAGGCCCATCACCAAGCCATGGCTGGACTCAAGCGCGGTCAGTAGTGACTAGTCACTCAGAGTGGTGATACCCTAGACCCATGGCGGGAGGGCGAGCTCTCGCCCAATCTGTTGCCCCTCAGCGAGTGGGAAGGGCATGGACGAGAGTCTCCTGAAGGCAATGAAAGGCGTGGTCGACGACCTCTACGGCCACGTGCACCGGGTCAGCGACCTGGCCGTCGCCCTCGGTAAGGAAATGTCTCTCCCCCGCGACGATGTCAAACGGCTGGGCCTGGTCGGAATCCTCCATGACGTCGGCAAGATTCACATCGATCCGGGAGTTTTGGCCAAGCCGGGGCCCCTCGATGATCTCGAGCGGGAGCACATGCGTCAGCATCCCGAAATCGGCTACGCCATGATCGCCGAGAAGTTCGACCGACGGGTATCGGAAGCCATTCTCTACCACCACGAGCGCTACGACGGGCTCGGGTATCCATTCGGGTTGGCCGGCACCAAGATCCCTGTGCTCTCCCGGATCGTTCTCGTGGCCGACGCCTACGATGCCATCACGAGTCACCGCGCCTACCAGCCGGCCCTTTCGACCGATTTTGCCATTTCCGAGATCATCAACAATTCAGGTACCCAGTTCGACCCCGGTGTGGTCGAGGCCTTCGTAATCGTCATCGAGCGCGATGGCATCCCCACCTCTCAGCCCGGGGCCCGAGCTAAGGAGCGGGCCCGGGTTTTCAAGCGGCTGACCCGCCCCACCCGCGAGAAGGCTCCTACCGCCTGAGAAAATCCTGTCCCTCACCCCGAATAGGGTGAGGACGTGGATCCCCTCAACCACTTCCACCCTCCCACCGCCGCCTGGTTTCGGGCCTCTTTCCCGGCCCCGACTTTGGCCCAGGAAAAGGGCTGGCGGCACATCGCCGCCGGTTCTCACACCCTGATTCATGCCCCGACCGGGAGTGGCAAGACGCTGGCAGCTTTTCTCTGGGTACTCGATCGGCTTTTGCACGAGCCGACACCTCCGCCCCAAGGGCGCTGCCGGGTTCTCTACATCTCCCCCATGAAGGCCCTGGCTTATGACGTCGACCGCAACCTCCGGGCTCCTCTGGCCGGTATCCGGCACGCGGCTACCCGTCTCGAACGGGACGAACTTCCGGAACTGGCCACCTTTATTCGCACGGGCGACACGCCAGCAGCCGATCGCCAACGCATGCTCCGGCATCCTCCCGACATCCTCATCACCACTCCCGAGTCGTTGTTTCTCCTGCTCACCTCCGAGGCCCGGAAGGTCCTGGCCTCGGTGCGGTGGGTGATAGTCGATGAGGTCCACGCGGTAGCTTCCCAAAAGAGGGGCGCCCATCTCGCCGTTTCGCTCGAGCGATTGGAGGAGCTCACCGAAGAGTCCCCGCAGCGGATCGGGCTCTCAGCGACTCAGCGACCGTTGGAGACCATCGCCGAGTTCCTGGGCGGGGGCACGGTGGTTGGCAACGACTACCAGCCCCGACCGGTCGAGATCGCCGACGCTCCGGCCCCGCGTCCTTTGGACCTCCAGGTGGTCGTTCCGGTCGAAGACATGAGCGCCCCATCACCTATCGATCCCCTCGATCCCGAGGCTCCCCGCACTCCTTCCATTTGGCCGGCCATCTATCCCGAGATCCTGGATCTGATCCAGAAACATCGGTCGACGATCGTCTTCGCCAATTCCCGCCGGCTGGCGGAGCGAATCTGTGCGCAGATCAATGAGCTCGCCGGCGAGGAGATCTCTCGTGCTCACCACGGCTCGGTCTCGCGAGAGCAAAGGATCTTGATCGAGGAGTCTCTCAAGAGAGGCGAATTGAGAGCGGTAGTTGCCACTTCCAGTCTCGAACTCGGAATCGATATGGGGGCGGTGGATCTGGTGATCCAGGTCGAGGCTCCGGTGTCGGTGGCATCCGGTCTCCAGCGGGTTGGTCGATCCGGTCACCACGTCGGGGGCGAGAGCCGGGCCCGGATCCTCCCCAAGTACCGGGGCGATCTCCTCACCTCGGTGGTCATCGCTCGCCAGATGCTGGAAGGCGACATCGAAGAGACCGTCATCCCGAGAAATCCCCTGGACGTCCTCAGCCAGCAGCTGGTGGCAGCGGTGGTGACGGGGCCCCGTACGGCAGACGAGCTTTATGACCTGGTGCGGCGGGCCCGCCCCTTCGCCACGCTCACGCGGACCGTCTTCGACACCACCCTCGACATGCTGGCGGGCCGATACCCGTCCGATCTCTTCTCGGAGTTGCGAGCAAGGGTGAACTGGGACCGCACCGATGGCACCATCACTCCCCGCCCCGGGGCGCGCCAGCTGGTGGTCGCCAACGCAGGAACGATTCCCGATCGGGGGCTCTTTCGCGTTGTCCTCCCCGACGGAAGCCGGGTAGGCGAGCTCGACGAGGAGATGGTCTACGAATCGCGGGTGGGCGATGCCATCGTCCTCGGCGCCAGCACCTGGCGGGTTTCAGAGATCGGTCCCGAGCGAGTGGAGGTGGTCCCCGACCCCGGCGCCGCCGGAGCCCGGCTTCCGTTCTGGAAGGGCGATGTGCAGGGCCGGTCGCTTGCCACCGGGCGTCGTATCGGGCGCTTCGTGCGCGAAATGGGCCGGCTCTCTGACCCCAGCGGACCGCTCATGGCCAACTACAACCTCGACGAACTCGCCGCCACCAATCTCGCGGCCTACCTGGCCGAGGAAAAGGAGGCGACCGGGCTGCTCCCCACCGATCAGACGCTGGTGCTTGAGCGTTTTCGGGATGAGATTGGCGACTGGCGGGTGGCGTTGCTCTCCCCTCTCGGCGCTCGTATCCATGCTCCTTGGGCGATGGCGCTCACTCAAAAATTGCGCGGCCGATTCGGAAC
>JAICGW010000050.1 GCA_025922945.1 Acidimicrobiia bacterium
AAGTCAATGCGATGAGGATGAGCACCACCCCCAATGCCTCGGAGCGGCCCTGGCCCAGGGAAGGTAGGGCGATCAAAGCCGTGCCGAGGAATCCGAGCCCCAATCCCCACCGCTGATTGGCGCCCGGTGGTCTTTTCAACAGCGCCCATGCCACCGCGGCGGTGAAGATCGGGTTGGCCCCGTTGAGCATCCCGGTCAAGGCTGACGAGACCCGCTCCTCGGCGAAAGGAAACATCGAGAGCGGAATCGCCATCCAGATCACCCCTAGCAATGCAACCCGGGGCCAATCGGATCGATCGACCTTGCGTCTGGCCGCAGGAAAGAGGCTCAACACCAGAAACCCGAACAGCAGTCGCATCGGCGTAATGACTTCCGGCGCCAGGCTTTGCAGCCCGACGGCGATGAAGAAGAACGAGGAGCCCCAAATGACTCCTACTCCGAGGAACATCAGCCAGTCGCGGATGGTGAAGGCGTGGACCGAGGTCCCTTCGGCGGTCGAAAGGAACCTGGGCGATCTGGTTTCGAGCTCAGTCATGGGAGGGAGAACGCACCCTTCAGGCGAGAAATGCCACACGATTTTTTAAGCGATGGGGTTGTTTTCCTTAAACAACCCCATCGGTCTCTAAATGGTTGCACCCAGCACCGAGTTCGCGTCTCTAGTCACCCATCGGTTGGAGACCTTCTGATTCACTCCGCCCCAGTCGACCGCCGAAACCCCAGGACCGGGACCCTCCGACACCTTGTACCACTTGGCTTCGGCCGGCCACCCTCCGTCGGGGAGCCGCTTCGATTCGAGCAATTCCAGGGCCGCTTCGCAGCGGGGGTCGGCGAGCAAGTCGAGTTCTTTCATGCCCACCAAGCCGCCGAGAAAGTCATAGTGCCAGTAGAGGGGGTAGTGGAGCCGCATGAAGTCTGCGCTCATTGGCTTCCCGTCCCCCCGCCGGAGGAAGAGCCGACGAGACAGGAAGACTTCCGCCGCCCGCCGGGCAGCGACGGCCGCGCTCGCCTCCCCTGACCACTTCGCATAGGCGGCCAGGCCACGCATCGGCAGCAGAGTCTCCATGAAGGAGGAGGTATCGGCCGTAGGACTGCGATCACAATTCCAGCCGCCGTCCGGCCACTGCCAGTGCATCAACCTCTCGGCCAGCTGATGGGCGCGGTCATCGGCCAGGGCCAGTTTGACCATCGAACGCAAGGCATTGCCCTGGATGGACCCGCATCGGCGATAGCGCCCCGCGATGAGAGGAACCCGGCCGGCGCCCTTCTCCCGAAAAAACTGCCGCCCCAGCCATCGATCGACCACCCGATCCACCAAGGGCCGGATCCTCTTCGCTCCCGGGGGATAGCCGATATCGGCCAGGTCGGCCAGAACCCAGTGGGCGCCGCGCCATTTGCGGTAGACGGGATCGAGAACCACAGAAGACAACAGGGCTTTGGCCTCCTTGGACCGGCGAACGTCCGTCATTCCCTCAAATTAGGCCCGGGGTTTGCGGATCGAAACAGCTCCCTATTCTCAGCGGCGAATGGACGGCGTCGACATCCTGATAGTCGTCGGGCGAGTGCTGGCGGTCTTCGTTCTTCTCCTTGTCACCACGATCTTCAACGTGTGGCTGGAACGGAAGACCATCGCCGATATGCAGAATCGGGTCGGTCCAGATCGCGCTGGCCCTTTTGGCCTCCTGCAGACCGTTGCCGACGGGCTCAAGCTTTTCTTCAAAGAACAGATCAACCCGAGCAAGGTCGAGTACGGCATGTTCGTCCTCGCCCCTTTCCTCGCCGTAATTCCCGCCCTTCTCCTTTTCATGGTGGTGCCCTTCGGGAGACCCTTCACCATTGGCGGTCGCGAGGTTCTGCTTCAGGGCGCCGACCTCAACGTCGGAGTGCTCTTCATCCTCGCCATGTCTTCGCTGGCGGTATACGCCGTGGTGCTGGCCGGTTGGTCCTCGGGTTCGAAGTACCCGCTCCTGGGGGCCGTCAGAGCCACGGCCCAGGCGATCTCCTATGAGGCTGCCATCGGCCTCTCAATTGTCTCGGTGGTTATGTTCTCTTCCACCAGAGCTGGCGGCACCCTCTCCCTCGCCGGGATCGTGGAGAGCCAAGCGGGTACCTACCTCGGGTTCCTTCCCCGCTGGAACTTGTTTCCGCAAGTGGTGGCGTTCGTCATCTTCTTCCTGGCCATCATCGCCGAGACGAATCGCGCCCCATTCGACCTGGTTGAGGCCGAACAGGAACTGGTGGGTGGTTTTCACACCGAGTACTCGGGAATGCGCTTCGCCATGTACCAGCTTGCTGAATACATGAACATCTTCTCGATGTCGGCCATCTGCGCCACTCTGTTTCTCGGTGGCTGGAATGGACCCACCTTCGATGGCCAAATCCCGGCCTGGGTCTCGGCTGTCCTCCCCACCGTATGGCTCCTGATCAAGACCTACGCGGTCATCTTCGCCTTCTTCTGGATCAGGGCGACCATGCCCCGCCTCCGCTACGACCAGTTGATGCAGATTGGGTGGAAGCGCTTGATCCCCGCCGCCCTGGTCTGGCTCATCCTTTCGACGGTGGCAATTTCCGTTCGCCAATTCGGGCTCCCCTGGAGCGCCTGATGTCGGGACTCGGAGCCTTTCTCAGGGGATTGCGGGTCACCGGAAAGGTGATGGTGAACACGGTGTTCGGTGATGGTCTCGTCACCACCAAGTATCCGCAGGAATTCCGCCAGAAGCCCCAACGATTCCACGGCCGCCATGTTCTCAATCGTTATCCGGACGGGATGGAGAAGTGCATCGGATGCGAACTCTGCGCGGGAGCCTGCCCCGCTCGCTGCATCTACGTCCGGGGACGGGACAATCCCTCCGACGAACCGGTCAGTCCGGGGGAGCGCTACGGGTACGTCTACGAGATCAACATGCTGCGCTGCATTTTTTGCGGACTCTGCGTAGAGGCCTGCCCCACCGAGGCGATAACGATGACCCATCTCTTCGAGATCTCGACCGCCAATCGTCGGGACGCCATTTACACCCGACAGGAACTGCTGATGAGACCGGACGGATCGGTGCCACACATGTTCCCCGACGACCCGCTCGCTCAGCTCGCCGAGCTCGACACAGCCGATGGATGGTTGCGGGCGACGGCTCCCAGTGGGGTCGCTGCCTACGAAGGCGTGCAAGCCTGGCAGGGGACACCCGGACCGGCCTCGTGGGCTCCCGAGCCCACTCAGGACGAGCGGGACGCCTAGGCGTGGCGGCATCGATCCATGGTTGAGTTGATCGTTTTCGCCCTGATGGCGGCGGCCTCCCTGGCCGGGGGGGTGACCGTGATCAGAGCTCGCAACCCGGTGTATTCGGCGATGGGACTCCTCGCCACGCTCTTTTCGATGGCGGTTCTCTACGTGCTGCAGCTCGCTCACTTTGTGGCGGCCGTGCAGGTGATCGTCTACGCCGGGGCGGTGATGACGCTCTTTCTCTTCGTGATCATGTTGATCGGGGTCGACAAGGACGAGAACACCGCCGAAACGATTCCCCACCAGCGGCGACTGGCGATGGCCATCGGGCTGATCGCTATCGGACTGGGGACAGCCCTCGTTGCCCGGGGTCGGTTCTCCTGGGTGCCTCTGGTGGACACGCCGGCGAGCGCAGCGGAAACCAACGGCACGGTGCAGGCGCTGGCCGAGCCGATGTTCACCGATTGGGTTTTGGCGTTCGAGGCAACGGCGTTGCTGCTCACCGTTGCCGCCGCCGGCGCCATCGCTCTGGCCTCGACCCGGAAACCGATCATCAGTCGGGTTCCCTCCTCCCCGGCCGTTTCTCCCTCCAGACGAGCGGAGCGAGGCGTTGGGGGGAGTGGCCAGGAGGGCCGAGGGGGGCACCCGGTGCTCCCCCCTGCGGCGGGAGATACGAGGGCGGGTTCGTGAGCCTCGTCGTCACCCCCGGCTGGTACATGACTCTGGCGGCGTTGCTTTTTGCGATCGGAGCGCTCGGCATCCTCATTCGGCGGAACGCCCTGGTCATGTTCATGTGCATCGAGTTGATGCTGAACGCAGTCAACCTCACATTCGTCGCCGCCGGCCGGGCGCTGGGCAACCTTGACGGCCAGATGGCCGTGTTCTTTGTGCTCGTGGTCGCAGCGGCTGAAGTGGTGGTGGGTTTGGCAATCATCGTTGCCATCTTCCGGCGCCGGGAATCGGCTTCGGTGGACGAGCTTTCCGAGATGGCGGGTTGACCGCTTGACGTCGCTCCTTTGGTTGGTCATTGCCTTACCGCTGGCATCGGCCACCTTCTTGCACTTTTTTGGCCGCCGGATTGGTGAACCGAGAGCCGGTTACCTGGCCACGCTGGCCGTGGCGGGTTCGTTCGCGCTCGGGCTGGGAGCGGGACTGCCGTTTTTCTCGGGCGGGGCCCATGCCACCGTCGTGACCATCTGGGAGTGGATGCCAGCGATCGGAGCTGAGCTCGTCATCACTTGGGATCCCCTCTCGGTATTGATGACACTGATCATCACCGGGGTGGGGGCGTTGATTCACCTCTACGCGGTCGGCTACATGCATGGCGACGAGCGCTTCAGCCGTTTCTTCGTCTACCTCAACCTCTTCGTCGCCTCGATGCTGACCTTGGTCCTGGCGGGGAATTTTGCGATGCTCTTCATGGGGTGGGAGTTGGTCGGGCTCTGTTCCTACCTCCTGGTCTCCTTTTGGTTCACCAAACCCGTGGCCGCCGCCGCCGGTAAGAAGGCCTTCATCGTCAACCGCATCGGTGACCTGGGGTTCTTGGTGGCGCTGATGTTGATCTTTGGCGCCTTCCACACGTTGTCATTCCAGGGGATCTTCGAGCGGGCCCCTGAGGTGCTCAGCTCCGGGATGGCCACCGCGATCGGCCTCCTGATCCTGGTGGGCGCCGCCGGCAAATCAGCCCAGATCCCCCTCTATGTCTGGCTCCCCGATGCCATGGAGGGTCCGACGCCGGTCTCGGCTTTGATCCATGCTGCCACCATGGTGACGGCCGGCGTCTACGTCATCGCCCGGTCGGCATCCATCTTCGAGCTTTCACCTGTTGCCGGACCGGTGGTAGCCACGGTGGGGGCTGCCACGGCCCTGTGGGCGGCGACCATCGCCCTCGCGCAAAAGGACATCAAGCGAGTGTTGGCCTACTCGACCATCTCTCAACTCGGATACATGTTCCTGGCGGTGGGGGCGGCCGGGCACATTGCGGGCCTCTTCCATCTCATGACCCACGCGTTCTTTAAAGCTCTTCTCTTCCTGGGAGCAGGCTCGGTGATCCATGCCATGGCTGACGAACAGAACATGGACAAGATGGGAGGTTTGCGAAAGCACATGCCGGTGACCGCGACGACGATGGCGATCGGCACCATCGCCATCGCTGGAATACCCCCGCTGGCGGGCTTCTGGTCGAAAGACGAGATCCTCGGGGTCGCGTTCGCCCGGGGCGGCTGGTTCTCGGTCTTGTGGATTGTTGGTCTGGTGACGGCATTGCTCACGGCCTTCTACATGACCCGTCAGTTCGTCCTCGTCTTCATGGGTGAGCCGCGCTGGGAATCCGAGGTTCACCCCCACGAATCGCCGCGGGTGATGACTTTGCCGTTGGTGGTGCTGGCGGTGCTCTCGGTCATCGGGGGTTTCTTCAACACGCCGTTTCGGACTGCCCTCGAGCACTTCCTGGAGCCCTCTTTCGAGGGAGTGAACCTGGCTCATCCTCCCGAGGGATGGCTGATGTTCGCCCTCCTCGCCGGCTTGTCGGTCGCGGCGGGTCTGGCCGGAGCGGCGGCGGCGTTCTTCGCCTACAACCGTCCGGCTGACCTTTGGCGCCGCTTCGAGGAAGCCTTCGGGCCGCTCTGGAGCCTTTGGCGAAGCGGTTACCGGGTAGACGACATCTACGGCGCCACCGTGGTGAAGCCAGGCTTGCGGCTGGCCGAGGAGACAGCCTTCCGATTCGATTTGCCGGTGATCGATGGAGCTGTGAACGGGGCCGGGAGATTGGTGCGGACGGTGGCGAGCCGGGCCCGGGCCATGCAACCGGGACTGGTTCGAAGCTACGGGGTGGTGTTTGCGGGCGGGACCGTGGCGGTCCTGGCCTGGCTGGTCTGGCGAGGCGGGTGAAATGCTGACCGCTTTGATCGTCATGCCGGCGGTGGCCGCGTTGATCGTCGCCCTGATTCCGCGCCAACGGTCGGAGCTGTTTCTGCCGATCGGGGTGACGGTTTCGATGGCCCCTCTCGCCCTGGCGGGCTATCTCTTCGTTGAGTTCACCGCCGGCGAAGCCGGCTTCCAACTCGTCGAACGAACGATGCTCTACGCCCCCTGGGGGTTCTCCTGGTACCTCGGGGTCGACGGTATTTCCCTACCCCTTGTCATCCTGACCGCGCTTTTGGTTCCCATCTCCCTGGCGGCGTCGGTAGCCATCACCCACCGGCTGAAGGAGTTCGTGATGTACACGCTGCTCCTCGAGGCGGGTCTGATCGGTGTGTTTCTCGCTCTCGACCTCTTGCTGTTCTTCGTTTTCTTCGAGGCGATCTTGATTCCGATGTACTTCATAATCGGCATCTGGGGCGGTGAACGGCGGATCTATGCGGCGGTGAAGTTCTTTCTTTACACCGCCTTCGGCTCGGCGCTGATGATGGCGGCGATCATCGCTCTGGCGGTGGTAGCCGGTCGCGAGGCTGGTGCCCCCACGTTCGCTTACACCGATCTGCTCGACCTGGCCATTGATCAATCGACTAGCCGCTGGCTGTTTGCGGCCTTCGCCCTCGCCTTCGCGATCAAGGTGCCGATGTTTCCACTTCACACCTGGCTTCCCGATGCGCATGTCGAAGCACCCACCGCCGGTTCCGTGTTGCTGGCGGCGATCCTCCTGAAACTGGGAACCTACGGCCTGGTTCGTTTCAACCTGGGTTTGTTTCCCCAGGCCTCGGTCGATTTCGTTCCGATCATGGCCGCGCTGGCCGTGATCGGCATCATCTACGGAGCCGTGGTGGCCATCGTCCAGCCCGACCTGAAGAAACTGGTGGCATATTCCTCGGTGTCCCATCTGGGATTCATCGTCCTCGGTACGTTCGCGTTGACCTCGGGTGGGCTGGCAGGCGGCGTCATCCAAAACGTCAACCACGGCATCACCACCGGTGCTTTGTTCCTACTGGTGGGGATGATCTATGACCGCCGTCACACCAAGCAGATCGCCGATTTCGGAGGGCTACAGAAGGTGATGCCCGCCTACGGGGCCGTGTTCCTGTTCACCATCTTTGCCTCCATCGGGCTTCCCGGCCTCAACGGATTCATCGGCGAGTTCATGGTGTTGATTGGCTCTTTCCCAGCACTTCCCGTCCACGCCATCATCGCCGCGGCGGGGGTGGTCCTGGCTGCCATCTATCTGCTTTGGGCCTACGAGCGTGCCTTCACCGGCATTCCCGAGAAGCCGGAGAACCAAAAGCTGCTCGATCTCAATCTCCGCGAGAAGGTGCTGCTGGCGCCGTTGGTCATTCTGATGCTGGTCATCGGTCTCTACCCCAAGGTCTTGCTCGATCGGGTCCAGCCCTCGGCGGAGGCAGTGCTCGATCGCATCGAGGCCACCACCGACTATGTGGCTCCGGCCCCCGGCCGCCTGAGCCAAGTGCTAATGATCGGGGAGGGTGAGTGATTACCCCCCCCGAGATCAACTGGCTCGCCATCCTTCCCTTGCTGGTGTTGGGCTTGGGGGCTGCGGTGGTTTTGCTGGTCGATGTGCAGTGGAAGCCGGCGCCGGGTCGGCTCAACTTCCTGGCCGTGGTCATCCTCGGGCTGGCCGCGCTGGGGACGGGTGCACAGGGGTGGTGGTTGGGCAGGCATGAAGCCGGTGAAGTGACCGGAAGTCCGCTGCCGTTTGGGGGAATGGTGGTGATCGATCGTTACGCGATCTTCGCTGGCCTGTTGCTTGTCACCGTGGCCGCGCTGGGCGTCGGGGCCGGGGCCCGGTTTTTCGAAAGCCTGGGACGGCGCGCCGCCGAGGGTCTGGCGTTGCTGCTGCTATCGACCTCGGGGTTCATTCTTCTCGCCTCGACCACACAGATGGTGATGATGTTTCTCGGCCTCGAGATCGGTTCCATCAGCCTCTATGTCTTAGCCGGATTTTCCCGCCAGGAACCGCGGTCGGAGGAAGCGGCGATCAAGTACTTCCTGCTGGGGTCGTTCGCCTCGGCGATATTCGTGTATGGGGTGGCGTTGGTCTTTGCCGGCACCGGCTCCCTGGACCTTCTCGATCACCGCACCCTGCTCGATCGCGAGATCATCCTCCGACCTGCCGTGCTCTTGATAGGTCTCGGGCTGGTAGTGGTGGGACTGGCCTTCAAAGTGACAGCGGCGCCGTTTCATGCTTGGGCACCCGATGTCTACCAGGGGGCTCCGGCGGGGACGGTGGGATTCATGGCGGCCCTTGCCAAAGTGGGAGGCTTTGCCGCTCTGGCCCGGGTACTGGTGACGGGATTCGAGAGCTACATCGGCACCTGGGGGACCGTTGTCGCCGCCATGGCGGTCCTGTCGATGCTGCTCGGCTCCTTCCTCGCCGTCGTCCAATCCGACTTCCGGCGGCTCCTCGCCTATTCCGGCGTCGCCCATGCCGGCTTCATCCTCACCGGAGTCGTCGCCGGGACCAGCGGTGTGGGCTCGATCTGGTTCTACTTGGCCGTCTATGCGATTCAACTGGTCGGCGCCTATGCGGTGGTGGCGGCGGTAAGTGGGGCGGCGTCGGCGGGCTCGCCTCTCGCTTCCTATGCGGGTCTGGCCCGCCGCCAACCACTCCTCGCCCGAGCGCTCACGATTCTTCTCCTCGGCATGGCCGGCATCCCTTTGACGTCAGGGTTCATCGCCAAGTTTGGTGTCTTCCAGGATGCCTTCCGAGCCGGGTTCGGATGGCTGGTGGTGGTGGCGATGGTGGCGTCGGTGGTGTCGTTCTTCATCTACCTCAGGGTGATCGTCGCCATGTACATGCAGGAACCCGAGGGCACCGAGGCCCTTTCGGTGTCGAGACCACTGCGGGTGGTTCTCGTGGCGGCTATCGCGGTCACCCTTGTTCTCGGTCTCTTTCCGATTCCCCTTCTCCGCTTGACCGCAATTTCCTTGCCGCTTTGAGTTCGGGTCGGCGGCCGTGGGCGGTGCTGCTAACGCTGGGCTTGGTTCTGGTTCCTCTCGACGCCGCCGCCGAGGTGACGCAATCTGACTTCGTCCTAGTCAGAGAAGGAGAGGTGGTCGAGGAGGATCTGATGGCGGCTGGGAACCGGGTCCAGGTGGACGGGCTCATCGAAGGAGACCTGGTGGCCGCCGCTTTCGAGGAAGTGGTCATCAACGGCGTAGTCACCGGTGACGTAACCGCGGTCTCAACCCGGATCACCATCAACGGCGAGGTCGGAGGCTCGGTGCGGGCGGTCGCGCGCTTTCTCACCATCGGCGGATCGGTAGCCGACGACGTCTTTGCTGCCGCCTGGACTGTTCAGCTGGATGGTTCCGGCACTGTCGGGCGCGACCTCACGGTGTTCGGTCGTTCGGGGGACCTGGCGGGATCGGTGAAGCGCGATATCCGCGGCAGGTACGCCGATCTGACGCTAGGGGCCCAAGTCGAGGGCTCGGTCGAGATAACGGTCGGGAGTCTTCTTATTGGACCGACCACCGAGGTGGCAGGCGAGATCGGCTACCGCTCCCGACGAGAGGCAGTGGTGGAAGCGGCCGACCCCGGCGAACTGATTCATCGCTTCCCGCTGGCTCCCAACATCCGGGTTCGGGCTCTTCAGGTCCTGACGCTGAGCATTCTCTGGTTGTTCCTCTTGGCGGGAGGGTTGATCGCGATTCGCATCTGGCCCGAGCGCTTGGAGCGAGCGACGCACGCGGCGCGACGGCTGGTGCCGACTTGGCTGGCCGGATTCGGTGCCGCCATTTCTCCCTTGCTTGTCCTGGGCGTGTTGGGTTTGTTGTTGTCATTCACCCCCGCCTCGGCCGGGCTTCCGCTGGCGATCGTGTTTCTCCCATTCGCCGTCGGCCTGGGCGGCTTGGTGCTGATGGCATCGCTGGCGGGCATAGTTCCGGTGGCCGCCGCCCTCGGCCGGCGGGTGCGAATGAACGCCAGCCTTCCGGGGGGATTCGTGCTGGGAATGATCATGCTTGCTCTGCTCATCTTGGTCCCCTTCCTTCGCTGGCTCGTACTGGCCGCGGCAATCCCGCTCGGCCTCGGGGCCTGGTTGGCGGCGCCCCGACCATGAGCGCCGTCTTCGGGCGGGCGCCGGAGCCATTGATGGCGGTCTCGGCCTCCAGGTGCTGGATCACCGACGCTCTTGGTATCCGTTATCTCGATGCTTCGGGAGGGGCAGTGGTGACGGGCATCGGCCACGGGCGGAAGGAAGTGATCGAGGCACTGACCGCCCAACTGGAGCAACTCGATTACGTCCACGCCAGCGCCTTCACGTCCGGGATCACGGAGGAGTACTGCCGGTCCGTAGCCGAGGTCGTTCCTGTCACCGACGCCAGGATCTATCCGGTCTCAGGAGGCTCGGAGGCGACTGAGACCGTGCTGAAGATGGCGCGGGCCTATCAGGCGGCACTTGGCAGGCCGGAGCGTTCGGTCGTGGTGGGTCTGGAGGCGAGCTACCACGGCAACACGCTCGGCGCTCTCGACCTCTCCGGGCGACCCCAACTGCGGGCGCCGTATGAGAGCTGGCTGGGACGCTTCCGCCACGTTCCGCTCGACATCGGGAGGTTGGAAGAAGACTTGAACCGAGGGGACGTGGCCGCATTCGTGGCCGAGCCGATCAGCGGCGCCTCCCGAGCGGCGGAGATCCCTCCGGATGATTATTGGCCGGCGGTTGCCGAGCTCTGCCGGCGTCACCAGGTCCTGCTGGTGGTGGACGAGGTGATGACCGGGTTCGGACGCACCGGGCGCTGGTTCGGGATCGAGCATTGGAATGTCTCCCCGGACTTGATGATTTGCGGCAAAGGCGCTTCCTCCGGCTACTGGCCGCTCGGTCTGGCGATCGCCTCAGGGCGGATCTACGAGGCGATTGGAGAGAACTTCGTCCACGGGTTCACCTATTCCCACCACCCGGCGGGGGCGGCCGTGGGAAAAGCCGTACTCGACATCATCGAGAGCGAAGGTCTGGTGGAGGCGGCCGCTCGCCAGGGAGCTCTGCTCCGAAGTCGACTCGAGGAATCGCTCGGCGATCGCGTGATCGATGTTCGCGGCAAGGGCCTCTTGATCGGAATCGAGCTCGACGCCGACCCCCGGGCAGTGGTGTCGGCGGCTCGGGCTCAAGGATTATTGGTGTATCCAGCGGCGATCCCCGCCATCCTCCTCGGCCCGCCGCTCGTCATCACCGATGCCGAGATCGACCAGCTGGTCGACCGCCTATCTGCGGCCCTTGACCAAACCTAAGGCTTCAGCATGCGGAATCCGCATGTTTTTGCATTCAGTATGCCGTCAACCGCCGATGTAGCTCATCTCGACTTTGCGCCCGATCTCCACGGTCTGGCTGGTGCGGATCTCTGAGTACCGGTCGTCTCGTCTTGACCACACGGAAGCGATGGCGGCGTCGAGCTCGGCGTCGGTGGCTCCGCCGCGGAGCAACTGCCGGAAGTCAGTCCCGTGGGTGGCGAAAAGGCAGGTGTAAAGCTTTCCCTCGGCCGAGATGCGCGCCCGGGAGCAATCGCCACAGAACGGTTGGGTGACGGAGGTGATCACCCCAATCTCGCCTTCGCCGTCTAGGTAGCGATACCTCTGAGCCACCTCGCCGAGATAGTTGGGATCGATCGGCTCGAGCGGAAATGTTCGATTGATGGACGCGACGATTTCCTTCCCGCTCACCACATCGTCGAGGCGCCAACCGTTGGTTGAGCCCACGTCCATGTATTCGATGAAGCGGACGATGTGTCCGGTCCCCCGGAAGTGACGGGCCATGTCCACCACCGACGTCTCATTCACGCCTCGCTTCACCACCATGTTGACCTTGACCGGGGTGAGTCCCACCGAGGCCGCAGCCTCGATGCCATCGAGCACGTTCTGGACCGGGAAGCCAACGTCGTTCATCGCCATGAAAACGGTGTCGTCCATCGAGTCGAGGGAGACGGTGACGCGATCGAGCCCGGCGGCCTTGAGGGCTGGAGCCTTGCGGGCGAGCAGCGAGCCATTGGTGGTGAGGGTCAGATCTTCGACTCCCTCGATGCGTCCCAATAGTCCGATCAGATCTTCGATGCCTTTGCGGAGGAGCGGCTCGCCGCCGGTTAAACGGAGCTTTTGCACACCAGCCCGGACAAAGGCTGCCGCTACCCGTTCGATCTCTTCGAACGAGAGCAGCTCTTCCCGACGCATGAACTCGAAATCGCGCCCGAAAATCTCCTTCGGCATGCAGTAGGTGCAGCGGAAATTGCACCGGTCTGTGACCGATATCCGAAGGTCATGGAGGGGCCGCCCGAGGCGGTCGAGAGTCATCAAGCCCAAGGCTAGAGCGGACAGGGTTGAATGACTCCGTGCTCGGGGTGGTCGTAGCCGGCGGTAGCGGAACCAGGATGGGTAGGGACAAGGCCCTCGTTCTCCTGGAAGGTCGACCGCTGATTGCTTGGGTGGTGGACGCCTTGGAGGCGGTTTGCCCGCGGGTGCTGGTGGCGGGGCGGGTCTCGGGTTGGGAGGGCCGGCGAGGGCTCGAAGACCTTCCGGGCGTTCGTGGCCCGCTGGCGGGTTTGGCGGCGGCGTTGCGGGAGGGAGAAGAGGTCTTGCTGCTGGCGGTCGATCAACCGTGGGCGAAGTCCTCGACCCTGGCGGCGCTCGGTCAGATCGGGGGGACGGCTGTTCCCGTAGCCGATGGAGTGCGTCAGGTGACGTGTGCTCTCTACTCGCCATCTCTGGCTTCGATCGCAGCCGCCGTAACTGCACAAGGGGGGTCGCTGCAATCGATGCTGGATCAGGCCCCGATCACCGAGGTCGGTCCGGCCGAGTGGGGGAGCTGGGATGAAGACGGTAGGTCCTGGTTTTCCGTTGATACTCCGGCGGACCTCCGCCGGGGGCGAAAGCTTTTTGGGACCCCGGGGTTCTGATAAATGCCGTTGAGCGCCGTCGGGGCAGTCTTGGTGGCTGCGCTGCTCCACGCCGCTTGGAACCTGGTGGTGAAGTCGAGCAGCGACCGTTTGGTGGCGGCGACCTCGCAGGTGGTTTTGGCCGCCCTCGTCTCGCTTCCCTTCGTGATCGCTCGCGGGATCCCCACCGAGGTGGCTGGTTTCCTCGCCGGGTCGGCGGTCGTCCAGGTCGCCTATCTCTATGCGCTGGCCACTGCCTACAACCACGCCGATCTGTCCTTCGTCTATCCGATTGCTCGTGGCAGTGCGCCGGTGCTCATTGCTTTCAGCGCGCTGGCCGGTTTGAGTGAGCCGATCGCAGGTCGGGGCTGGCTCGCCCTGGCCCTGATCTGCGGGGGCGTGGTGGCCATGGGTCTCGCCGCCCGCTCGCATCGGGGGCTCGGGTGGTCGCTATTGACCGGGCTCCTCATCGCCACCTACATCACGATCGATGGGTTCGGGGTGTCCCTCATCGACGATGTCATCGCCTACACCGGCACCCTGTACTGCGCCACCGCCCTGCTCCTGATCCCGGTCGTGCTGGCGACCAGGGGCCGACAGCAGGTGGCCGAAACGATGAGCCGGGAGTGGGGGCGGCATCTCTTCGCCGGGACCGCCGGCGTGGGCTCGTATGGGTTGTTGCTTTTCGCCTCGAGGCTCGCCCCGTTGAGCCTGGTGGCGGCGGCTCGCGAGACCGCGGTGGTCTTCGCCGCCCTCGGCGGCTGGCTGTTCTTGGGAGAGCGGGTGGGTCGAGCCCGGGCGGCGGCGGTGGTCTTCATCGCCGTCGGGATGGTGATCCTGGCGATCAGCCGTTGATTTCTGTCGTCTGTGGGTCGGAACCGTTGCTGTACACCAGCCCTGGGTCGCGTTTTGACCGGGCACCGGCCGCGGTCCGATAGCCCGCCCAAATCAGGGAGGCGGCGAGGAGGAGGGAGATGGCGAAGGCCGCGCCTTCGCCGATCGCGAGGCCGCTTCCACCCCAAGTCGCGGCCAGGGTTCCGGCGATGATGAGGGCGTTGCCCCACACCAGTCGTCGATTCTTCCTCCAGAAGCGGATCAGGCTCACGAGGCCCAAGACGATGAGGGCGCTGGCCGCCAGGCCGCCGGCAATGGCGGCCAGCAAGCGGGGGCCGAAGCCTTCGGAGATCGGGGGGAAGATGTCATGGGGGATGCCGCCCTCGGGGAGCGGGCGGGCGAAGGGCACGGTGGTGGTAAGCGTGGTGGAGATGGCGCCGATGGCGCCCGAGATCAGCAAGGCGAGGTTTCCAGCCCTGCGGCCGACGACCAGGAAAAACGACCCCACGGCCAGGATCGGGATGTTGAGGATTGCCCCCAGCAGGAAAAACGTTCGATACGACCAGCCGTCCCACCCGAACGCCAGCCCCGACGCCAGGGCCCAGGTGGCGAGGGCGAACATCCCGATGCCGGCCGCGTAGGCGGCGGTGTGGGGTCGAGGCTTTCGAAAGAAGTCCCGAGCGAGGTCGAGGGCAAAGCCGGTGGCGATCGCCGCCGCTACCGCTGCGATTGCCGTTTCCATCGGTTAGTCCATCGACTGCCGGAACTGACGCGCCTCGAGCGACTCGCCTTCGAGGGCGCGGGCCAGCACCCACATCAGATCCGACAGGCGGTTGAGGTAGCGCACCGCCTCTCCTTCATAGTCGGGGATGGCGACCACCTCACGCTCCGCCCGGCGAATGACAGTGCGGACGAAGTCAAAGAGCGCTGAGGCCGGGTTGCTGCCAGGGATCACAAACTCGGTCGGCATCTCGAAGCGCTCGGAGTAAGTACCGATGAGGTCTTCGAGGCGGGTGACCATCCCGGCCGTCACCTTGGTCTGACCGTCGATCAATTTGTGGCGGTTGGAGGCGGCGGTAGCAAGTTCGGCCATGGCCACATAGAGATCGCTCTCCAGTTCGGTGACGAGCGACTCTTCTTGGTCAGAAAGGTTCCCCAGAGCGCGCGCCAAACCGAGCGCTGCTTGTGCCTCATCCACAGTCCCATAGGCGCGGGGCCGGGGATCGGCTTTCGAAACCCGGCCCCCGTAGAAGAGCCCGGTGGTTCCGTCGTCGCCGGTCTTGGTGTCGATGCGGGCCAAGGCGGCGACCTTAACCAACCGCCAATAGAGGGATGTCGGCCTCGACCGGCTCCAGACCACCGTGATAACCCCGGAGCCGCTTGTCAAAGCCCCAGGGCAGGATGACCGCATCCGGAGGCGCGAGGAGGACTGCATCCGGAAGCCGTCCACTGAGACGAGGGTGGGCTTCCTGGCCGCCCAACCAGGGCCGGAACTCATCGGGTTCCACCAGCTTGGCCCCGGTCAGGTCAGCTAACTCGCGGGCCAGGCGCATCGATCCCCGCACCATTACCGCCCGCGGGTCGCCCCAGAAATCGAGTGGTCGGTAGCGGTCGTCGCGGATCAAGAGCTTGCGGTCTTCGGCGATTCCCATCACTCCATGATCGGCGGTTCCAAGCAGCGCCACCCCGGACGGAAGCTGGCGGGCGATTCCTTCCCACACCGCCGACACCCATAAGAGGGCGTCAGCCACCTCCATCGAGTCGATTCCGAAGACGTGGGCGGCGTAGTCCACTGGTGGCAGGTATGTGAAGATCAGGCTGCGGGGGATGGAGGCCGCTTCGACGGTCCGCTCGACAAACTGGTCGATGCTCTCGGCACCCACGAAGCGACAGCCCCGATAGAGCACTTGCGAGAGTGGAGTCGACGCAAAATCGGCTGGTTGCACTGTGACCGGGTGGCAGCCGGCGGCTCGCAACCGCTCCCAGAGGTTGGGAGCAGGCAGTAACGATCCGAAGTCGAGTGTCACCAGCGCCCCGGTGAGATCGACGAACTTGAGCATGTTGACCACTCGCCCCACCTCCGGCCAATAGAGGAGGTGGCCGATGATCCCGTGCGCCGAGGGGGCGAGGCCGGTGGCAACCATGGCCATGCTGACAGTGGTCGTGGACGGAAAAGGCGCTTGCAACGTCGCGATTTGGTGGGATGCAAGAAGGGGTGCTCGTTCGTCGAGAAACTGGGTGCCGAGGCCGTCGAAGAGCACTAGCACCACGCTCTTTTCTTCAACCACAACGAGTCGCTCGATCTCCGCCATGAGCTCAACGAGGCCGGATCGGGGCGAAAAGTCCACCTCCCTATACTCGCTGAAAGGCCTATGACCTCCTATTTCCAGGACTATCTCACCGTCGGCTTCTTCGCCGGACTTGGCGCCCTCCTGGTGATGATCATGCTGGGGGTTGCCTCGATTCTGCGACCCA
>JAICGW010000051.1 GCA_025922945.1 Acidimicrobiia bacterium
CGCGCCGGGCGCCATCGAACGAGTACGAATCGACCGCGAGACTTTGGAGCCGCGTATTCGAGTCATCGGCCAAGATGAATGGTCGGATGAACCGGGCTTCGACCCCTCGCGGGTGACCGGCATTTGCGGGTCAGGGATCATAGAGGCCGTCGCCGAGTTGTTCATGAGCGGCGTCATCTCCAGCGATGGGGTAGTGCTCGACGAGAGCCGCTCCCGTCGGGTGGTGGGAGAAGGCCGGACCTTCTCATACACCCTCTGCGACGAGCCGGCGATCCTGATCACCCAAAACGACGTCCGCGCCATCCAGCTGGCCAAGGCGGCCCTCCGCGCCGGCTGCGATCTACTGATGGAGCATCTCGGCGTGTCTGAGGTCGATCAGATCCGGCTGGCCGGCGCCTTCGGAAGCCATATCGATCCGACCTATGCGATGGCCCTGGGGTTGATTCCCGACTGCGATCCTGCCCGGGTCTCGGCAGCGGGCAATGCCGCGGGCATGGGGGCGATGATGGCTCTTCTCTCCAGCAAATCCCGGCAGGAAATCGAGTTGGTGGCGCGAACGATCGAGAAGATTGAGACCGCCGTCGAGCCGTCCTTCCAGGACAAATTCGTGGCGGCGATGGCGATACCCCACAAGACCGACGCCTATCCCCGGCTTCAGACCCTGCTCCCGCTGCCTGAGCCGAGGGTCGCCATCCGGGCTCGTCGCCGATGAGGCCTTGTTCCAGGATGTAGTGTAATTCCGCATCATGGAACAGGCTCCGGGGAGACGAAGCGGGGGGCGGGCAGCTCGCCAGGCGGCCCGGACCGCAAAGGCGATAGAGGCGGTCCCGTTCCTTACCAGGCGGCTGCGACCGGTCGAGGTCCTAGACGAAGAAGGCCTTTCGCTCATTGAAGCCAATGCCGATCGGTTGCTGGCCGAGGTGGGGGTCGAGTTGCATGGATTTCCCGAGGGCCTTGAGATCTTCAAGTCCGGAGGGGCCGAGGTCGATGGCACCAGGGTCAGATTTCCCGCCGGCTTGGCACGGTCGATCATCTCAGCCAGCGCCCCGCGCACGTTCGTCCAACACGCTCGCAACGCCGATCACACGGTCACGATCGGGGACCCTCACATGGTGTTTGCCCCTGCCTACGGATCGCCTTTTGTCCGCGATCTTGATCACGGACGCCGGTACGCGACCTTGGCGGACTTCGAGAACTTCGCTCGCCTCACCCACATGACGCCCTCCCTCCATCACGGAGGCGGAACGCTGTGCGAGCCGGTCGATCTCCCGGTCAACAAGCGCCATTTCGACATGGTCTTCTCCCACATCAAGTATCACGATCGTCCCTTCATGGGATCGGTGACCGCACCTGAGCGCGCTCAAGACACAGTCGACATGGTCCGGATCCTTTTCGGGTCCGAGTTCATCGAATCGAACACCGTTCTGATCTCACTCTGCAACGCCAACTCGCCGATGAGCTGGGACTACAACATGCTGGGTTCGGCCAAGGTCTACGCCGAGAACAACCAGGCCTGCCTCATCACCCCTTTCATCCTGGCCGGAGCGATGGCTCCCGTGACGGTGGCGGGCACGGCCACCCAAACCCTGGCCGAGGCGATGGCCGGGATGGCCTTTTGCCAGATCGTGCGACCGGGAGCGCCTGTGGTCTTCGGGTCTTTCGCCTCTTCGATTTCCATGCAATCCGGTGCTCCTACGTTCGGGACGCCCGAACCCGCTCTGGTCCTGTTCGTGGTAGCGGCTCTCGCCCGGCGCCTCGGGGTTCCGTTCCGCAGCGGTGGCAACCTCACCGCCTCCAAGACCGCCGATTACCAGGCAGCTTTTGAAAGTGCCGCCACCTTCCTACCGACGATGCAAGCCGGAACGAATTTCGTCCTTCATGCCGCGGGCTGGCTGGAGGGAGGCCTGACAATGGGTTACGAGAAATTCGTGCTCGATGCCGACCAGGCTTCGATGGCCTCAGCCTTGATCAACGGGATCGATCTCACCGACAACGGGCAAGCAATCGCCGCGCTTCTCGACAATCCTCCCGGCCAGCATTTCCTCGGCAACGAGCACACGCTGGCAAACTTCGAGACCGCTTTCTGGCGTAGCCGTCTCGCCGATAACAACAGCTTCGAGCAATGGCAGGAAGGCGGGGAACGCGAGGCGGCGCAACGGGCCAATGAGTCGTGGAAACAGCTACTCGCTGAGTACGAGCCGCCCCCGCTCGATGACTCCAAGGAAGGCGAACTCGTCGAGTGGATCGCCAAACGAAAAGCGTCCTTCCCGGACTCCGACGTATGACCGATCTTCTTTCCCACGTCACTTTCGAGGTGATTCCAATGAAAGGAATCGAGGAGAAAGCAAGTCGGCTGCCGGCTGGAGCCAGGGTCTCAGTCACCGCTTCCCCGGCCAAGGGAATGGCGGCGACGATCGATTTGGCCACCCGACTCAATCGGGAGGGATTCGAAGTCACTCCTCATCTCTCGGCGCGCTTGATCTCAGACCGACAGGAGCTGGACTCCATCATCACCGAGCTGGCTGCTGTTGGAATTGGCAGGGCCCTCGTAGTTGGCGGGGATGCGCTGGAACCGGGGAAATTCGCTGATGCGCTGGATCTATTACGAGAAATGGATTCTCTCGGCCACCACTTCTCCGAGTTGGGAGTTGCCGGCTATCCCGAAGGCCACCCCTTCATCTCCGGCGATGCGCTGCGACAAGCTCTCATCGAAAAGCGCAGGTACGCCCACTACATCACAACGCAGATGTGCTTTGACCCCCGGGCAATCGCTAGCTGGATCAAGGGAATTCGCTTAGACGGGATCAGGCTTCCCGTCCGGCTGGGAATACCCGGAGTAGTCGATCCAATCAGGCTCGGCAAGATCGCATCGCGAATCGGAGTGGGGACCTCGATGAAGTTTCTGCTGAGAAACCGCAACGCCATCTGGCGCTTTCTCCGTCCAGGGGTGTACCGCCCGACCAAGCTCGTCAAGTCTCTCAACGAACTCGAAGGCGACCTCGGAATCGTCGGCCTGCACGTCTTTACGTTCAATCAAATCGAGCCAACCAGGGATTGGCTGGAAAAGATCACCGGCAGATAGCCAATGGTCCAGTCGATCGACCGCGCGTTCGCCGTGCTCTCAGCCCTTGCAATCGCCCCAGCCGGGGTCACCGACATCTCCGCCCGGACTGACCTTCCGAAGTCCACCGTCGCTCGGCTCCTGGCCACTCTGGAAGGACTTCATGCGGTGGAGCGAGCCGAAGGCGGGCGGTATCGAATTGGACTTGGCCTCCTTCACCTCGCTGGCGCAGTCGACGCCAGTGCCGCCCTGGCCTCTGCAGTAATTCCGCACCTAAGGGGATTGGCCAAAGACCTTGGTGAAGCGGCGGGATTTTCGGTGCCGACGGGATATTCGGTTCACTACTTGGCTCAAGTCGAGTCTCCCAACGCGGTGCAGGTCCGCGACTACACGGGCCTGATGGTTCCAATGCATGTCGGGCCTTCGGGGCTCTGCATGATGTCGCAGTGGCCGGAGGAGGACATTGATCGTTACCTTCGCCGGGCCCTGGAGGCTTATACGGAAAAGACCGTGGTCGACCCAGCACGAATCCGAAAGCGATTGCAAGCGATAAAGCGAGAGGGTCATTGTTGGGTCTATGAAGAGTTCGCCGAAGGCCTCAACTCGGTTGCAGCTCCCGTGTTCGATGAAGCCGGCCGGGTCGTGGGAGCGTTGCACGTTCATGGGCCTTCCTATCGTTTTCCCGGCGAAGACTCCCGGTTGATCGCGGGGAAAGTGATGGAGGCAGCCAGCCGCTTCACCGGCATGGGATTCGGACAAACTAGGAGACATCGTGAGCTCAGTTCCGACCGATAGCGAGATCGCCCGTCACGCCAAGCTGATGCCCATTGAGGACGTCGCCGCCACCATCGGGCTCCTCCCCGACGATCTGATCCCGTTCGGCAAGACCAAAGCCAAGGTGCACCTCGACGTTCTCAAGCGCATCGGCTCCAACCCTCGCGGCAAGTACGTCGATGTCACGGCCATCACGCCCACCCCTTTAGGCGAAGGCAAAACAACCACCACGATCGGGTTGGTCCAAGGCCTGGGCCGGCTCGGCCTGAAGTCGATCGCCTGTGTCCGTCAGCCGTCGATGGGACCCACCTTCGGCATCAAGGGCGGAGCCGCGGGCGGCGGTTACAGCCAGATCGTTCCCATGGATGAGTTCAACCTGCACATGACCGGCGACATACATGCCATAACGGTCGCCCACAACCTGGTGGCGGCGGCGATAGACGCTCGGTGGTACCACGAGACCCGGATGTCGGACGATGGCCTTCAGAAGGCGGGTCTCGCCCGCCTCGGCATAGACGTCTTCGATCTGCAATGGAACCGTGTCCTCGATATCAACGACCGAGCTCTGCGCAACGTCATCGTCGGCCTCGGCGGGCGTGACGAGGGACGACCTCGGGAGACGGGGTTCGACATCACCGTCGCCTCGGAACTGATGGCGATTCTGGCGTTGGTGGATGGAGCCGACTTCGCCAGTGCCTTGAGGAATCTCCGCGAGCGGGTGGGGCGGGTCGTGTTCGGAAACTCGAAGGCCGACAAACCATTGACCCTCGAGGACCTCAGCGTGGCTGGG
Source organism: Acidimicrobiia bacterium (assembly GCA_025922945.1). Classification (GTDB taxonomy): domain Bacteria; phylum Actinomycetota; class Acidimicrobiia; order Spongiisociales; family ZC4RG35; genus JACCTH01. The sequence goes on from JAICGW010000051.1 coordinate 4,626, forward strand.
GCCGTCACTGTTCTGATGAAGGACACCCTTCATCCCAACCTCATGCAAACCCTGGAGGGTCAGCCTGCCTTTGTCCATGCCGGTCCGTTCGCCAATATCGCCCACGGCAACTCGTCAATCCTCGCCGACCGGGTTGCACTTCACTCCGGCGAATACGTTGTCACCGAGTCCGGTTTCGGCGCCGACATGGGAATGGAGAAGTTCCTCGATATCAAGTGCCGCACGTCCGGGCTGCGACCGGATTGCGTCGTCCTCGTAGCGACGGTTCGCGCCTTAAAGACTCATGGCGGTGGTCCCCGGGTGGTGCTCGGCCGCCCACTCGACAAGGCCTATACCGAAGAGAACCTCTCGCTCCTGCAAGCGGGGTTGCCAAATCTCCTTGCCCACATCAAGACAGTCAAACGCTTCGGCCTTCCGGTGGTGGTGGCCGTCAACTCATTCCCCACCGACACCTGGGCGGAGACCAACGCCATACGTGAAGCCGCCCTCGAGGCGGGAGCGTCGGCGGCGGTGCCCGCCGACCACTGGGCGAATGGCGGGGATGGCGCCCGCGACCTGGCAGAAGCCGTCGTGGCCGCCTGCGAGGAGCCGAGCGATTTTTCGTATCTGTATCCCCTCAACATGGGCATCCGCCAGAAGATCGAGATCATCGCCCGCGACGTTTATGGCGCCGGCGGAGTCGAGTATTCGCCATTGGCCGAGAGTCAGATCGAGGGCTTTGAAAGGGCGGGTTTTGGCTATCTGCCGATCTGCATGGCCAAGACCCATCTCTCCATCTCACACGATCCGGGCCTCAAGGGGGCGCCGAGTGGTTTCATCGTTCCGGTACGGGAGGTCCGGGCGTCCGTCGGAGCGGGGTTTATCTATCCGCTCCTCGGCGAGATGCGAACGATGCCGGGGTTGGGTTCGACGCCGGCGTACCAGCGAGTCGATATCGACGAAGCCGGCAACGTCACCGGCCTCTTTTAGCTCTCGGCCTGCGGCCGGACTCCCCCCTGCGGAAGAAACAGATCGGCGCTTATCGGAACGGAGATTCGGGCGGTTCGAGAGCCGGGAGCCCGAGTGTAAAAATCGACCAGTTGTCTTCGAAGCGATAGGTCAACCAACCTCCCATCAACTGGGCCAATTGACGGCTGACGGTCAGGCCCAAGCCGACCGAGGCGGGTTGGCCAAAACGGTGGTGGGCGCGCTCGTAAGGCTGAAAGACGCGCTCGCGATCCTCTGTGGGAATTCCGGTCCCATCGTCGCAGACGTGGACCAACGAGAAGTTGTTGGCTCGCTCGAGGCGCACGCGTATGCGAAGCCCGCCATATCGACCGGCATTGACCAGGAGATTGCGGATGATCTGGCGAACCCGGACCGCATCGGCGTAGGCGGTGACGGAGCCTTCGACTTCGAGCTGGCGATTGCGTTCCAGCCGGATTCCCCGGGCTGCCTGCAATGTCTGATCGCGCAGATCGAGCGTTTCGGCGCGGATGGTCACTTGACCGATGTTGGACCGCGCCACCACCAGTAGATCTTGAACGATGGCTGCCATCTCTGAACTCTGTTCGGCGATGATCCCGATGAGCTCGGCGGTCTCTGCCGGACCGAGCGACTCTTCTGGATTCGAGATGGTTTCGGCAAGTCCCACGACCGCCGTGAGGGGGGTTCGGAGCTCGTGGCTAATGCTGGCGATGAAGTCGTCCTTGGAACGAACCAGTTCCTCAAGTCGCTGAGCGGACTCGAGACGGGCCCAGAAAGCGGCGATCATGTCGGCCGCGGTATGAAGCATCTGGGTTTCCTCGCTCCAGTCTCGAAAACTGCGCTCGTCAGCCAAACCGATCAATCCCACCCAGGATCCTTCGATCATGATCGGAACGTCGATTTCGGACTTCACCTCCGAGGCGGCATAGGTGAGCGCTTCGGGGCCGACGAGGCCTTCAGGAGTGATGACCACCTCTTTCCCTTGCGAGAGGGCGGCATGGCTGACTGGCATCCTGTCCCAGGGCATCATGTCCCAATAGCTGGGTTCATAGCTCGAAGCCCCGTCTCGCTTGGCGAAAGCGATCACATGCGAACAGAGCCCGAGCTCGGGATGCTCGACGTTCCTCTCGACGAATACCGCAGAAGCGTCTGTGCCATCAAGGAGGAAAGCGAGAGCCTCTTCGAGGTCCTCAGGATTGGCTGATCGGCTCAGAAACTGTGCAGCGGAGGCGATCGACTGCTCGAGCTTTATGCGCCGATTTCGAAATTCGATGGCCTCCTCGAGCTGGTGGGCGTATTCGCGCCGTTCCCACCAGGCAGCGAGCAACGAAGCCCCGAGTTCGATCGCCTTGACCTCATCCGAGTCCCACTGGCGCCGCCCATCGCGATCGGCTAGCCCCAGTGTTCCAATCCACCGACCCTTGACCAGAATCGGGACATCGATCTCGGTGGCGACCATCTCCGGAGCGGTCAGGAAGGGGGTGGCCTCGCCCACCGACAGATCTGAAACTCGGAAGACGACCGTCTCGCCGATCCGGAGGCCGTCGCGCAGCGTCGGGAGATCGTCCCAGCTGACCTTTTCCCAGTGACGGTCGAGATCATCGCTCCGTCCGGTCCGGCCGAGACGGATCGAGGGGAGGGCACCGGTGGCTCCCACCCAATCGACAAAGCCGAAGGAGCTGTTGGTTGCTTCCATGAGCGCTCTCAGGCTGGTCTCGATCGCCCCGGTGTCGTAGTCCCCGAGGAGCGACTGTGCACACCACGCCAGGGCCGATTCGGTGCGGAGTCGCCGATCTTTCTCCCGGACCGCCTCCGCCAAGCGCAACTCGACTTCTCCGCGGGTCACCACCCAGCCAATCAGAGCCGCAACCGCTTCTACGAAATGGGAGTCGTCGTCGTTGAAGCGACGCTCCTGGCTGGTCCAGACTCCCAGCACGCCCCATGTCCCCTCCCGAGCAGGGATGGGCACGGTCATCCCGCTCACCAACCCTCTCATGTGCAATTGACCGGCGCCGGCATATTTGGGATCCGCGGCCAGGTTCTCGACCAGAACCGTCTTGCCGGTGGTCACAGCTTGGCCGGCGGTGGTTCCTCGGTGAAGGTCCCCGATCTCAGTTCCGATCAGTCCCGGGTCGCCGGTCAGGCCCCTGATGATGAATCTCTGGTCGCCGATCCACTCGAGGACACTCACGAACTCCACGGCCTCGATCGCCGCCAAACGCTCGGCTGCCACCTGCATCAGGGCAAAAGAGTCACCACCCTCGAGCGCCACTTGACTCAATGCCACCAGCGACTCCTGCTCTACCAGCCGGCGCTTGAGATCCAATTCAACGCTCGAGGGGCGCAGGAAAGATATGGGCGCCGTCACTTGCAGAATTTCGGCTGTCGCCATTCCCCACTTGAGAAACCCCTAGCTCCAGCCAGCGCCGCTGACCGGGCGATTCTGGCTTGTGCCAAGATGCATAGGCCCCGAAAGGAGGTGAGATGACACGGAAAGTTCGTTTGACTAGCCCTCTCGTCCGGCGGGACGGCCGATTGGTCGAGGCGAGCTGGGACGAGGCGTTGACCGTTGCCGCCTCTGGCTTTAAGCGGATAAGGGACGAACACGGTGGAAGCGCGCTCGGGGTTTTCTCTTGCTCCAAGGCCACCAACGAGGTGAATTACCTAGCGCAGAAGCTGGCGAGGACTGCGTTCGCCTCGAACAACATCGATAGCTGCAACCGCACTTGACACGCTCCTTCGGTCGCCGGTCTGGCGGCAGTGTTCGGTGCAGGCGGCGGTACTAGCTCGTACGAGGAAATTGAGACGACCAGTGTCATCTTCCTCTGGGGTTCTAACGCGCGCGCGGCCCATCCGATCTTCTTCCATCACCTGCTGCGCGGTTTGCACAATGGCGCCCGGCTTTACGTTGTCGATCCTCGCCGCAGCGAGTCCGCCCGCTGGGCCGACATGTGGATGGGAATCGATGTCGGCTCCGATATCGCCTTGGCCAACGCCATGGCCAACGTGATCATCGAGCGGGGACTTGCCAACCACGACTTCGTCAACAACGCCACGACCGGATTCGAGGCTTACGCCAAAACGGTGGCCGGATATCCCCTTGAACGTGCCGCTGAGATAACCGGTATCCCCGGTGACGCGATCGAACAAGCCGCCATCGCCTACGCCACCGCCGCTACCGCCCAAATCGTATGGACACTTGGCATCACCGAGCACCACAACGCCACCGACAACGTCCTCGCCTTGACCAACCTCGCTTTGTTGACGGGCCACGTTGGTCGCTACGGCTCGGGCCTTGTGCCCTTGCGAGGACAGAACAACGTCCAGGGAGGCGGCGACATGGGGGCGATACCCAACAAGCTTCCCGGATTCCAGGACGTGGAGGACCCGGTGCTCCGCGGCCGGGTGGAGGAGATTTGGGGGCGACCCATTCCTCCCGAAAAAGGGTGGCACCTGACTCAGATGTTCGAGGCCTGTCACGCCAAGATGCTGCGTGGGCTTTATGTGATCGGCGAGAATCCGGCCGACTCCGAAGCCGACTCGACGCATGCTCGGGAAGGTCTGGCCAGTCTTGATTTCATGGTTGTCGAAGACATCTTCATGACCAGTACTGCCGAGATGGCGGACGTGGTCTTGCCGGCGGCGGCCGATTGGGCCGAGTCGGAGGGGACCGTCACCTCCAGTGAGCGCCGTGTACAGCGGGTACGAAAGGCTCTCGATCCTCCCGGAGAGGCGAAGACCGATCTCGAAATCATCTCCCGGCTGGCAGAGGCCATGGGGGCAGGATGGGGTCTGCCGACTGCAGAGGAGGTGTGGGACGAGTTGAGGAGGGTCTCCCCCCTACACACCGGGATGAGCTACCGCCGGCTTGACGAGCTGGGCGGCATTCAGTGGCCCTGCTACGACGAGAACCATCCCGGCGAGAAGTTCATTCATCACCGTTTGTGGAAGGTGCCCGTGGAAGGTCCACCAGCACCCTTTTTCCCCGTTGAATGGGTGGCGCCAGTCGATCGCCTTACCGACAAGTTCCCACTCCGGATGACCACGGGACGTCACCTTGACGGGTTCAACACCGGCGTCCAGTCGGGCGGCTTCGATTCGCCAATTCGAGTCGGGGGAACAATCGACCTCTCCCCCGAGGATGCCGAACGGCTGGCCATCGCACCCGGAGAAATGGTTCAAGTGATCTCGCGCAGAGGCCAGGTCGAGGTCCCGGCCCGCATCGACTCAAGCCTGCGGGAGGGCTTGGTCTTCATGGCGGTTCACTACTCCGAAACCGCCGATGTCAACCGGCTGACCATCGAAGCCTGGGATCCCAAATCTGGAACGGCCGAGTTCAAAGCCACGGCCGTGCGGGTCGAAAAGGCTGGGGTCTGATGGATCTCCGGTTTATGGCCGACGAGCCGAGCGCGGTCGAGCGAGCCGTAATCGCCCGTCTCATCGATCCGGTCGAAAGCCGGAACGGGCAGGTGGTGAGAGGCGGGCACGCGGCGCGAGGTCATCGTCATTTGTTGTTGCCGGCGCTGGCGGCGGTTCAGTCAGAGCTGGGCTGGGTGAGTCGGGGAGCTCTCAACGAGATCTGCCGCCGCTTGTTGGTGCCCCCGGCCGAGGCGTATGGCGTAGCCAGCTTTTACGCCCTCATCTCCACTGATCCGCGTCCGGCTGAAGTCACTCACGTCTGTGATGACATCGCTTGCCGTCAGGTAGGCGGCCTCGATCTTCTGTCCCAACCCAGCGGGGGTGAGGTCGTGACTACACCATGTCTCGGACAGTGCGACCGCCGACCGGCGATGTTCGTTCAGCGAGCAGGGGGACAGGACGAGGTGCTGGTTTCGGGGCCGCCGGCGACTGTCCACGCCGGACCCCTCCTTCGCCGAGTTGGGAAGGTCGATCCCTCGTCGCTGGCCGACTTCCGCAAACAAGGTGGATTCGAAGGGCTACGGCGGGCACAAGACATCGGGGCGGAGGCTGTCGTCGCGGAGGTGAAGAAGGCGGCACTCAAGGGCCGGGGGGGAGCTGCGTTTCCTACCGGGGTGAAGTGGGAGGCGGTGGCCAACGAGCCAGCTCCCCGGTATCTGGTCTGCAACGCAGATGAGTCGGAACCAGGAACGTTCAAGGACCGGGTGGTCATGGAGGGTGATCCGTTCGCCGTCATCGAGGCGATCACCATTGCCGCCTTCGCCACAGGTTGCGAGAAGGCATACATCTACGTACGAGGCGAGTACCCCTTGGCTACGTCCCGCATCACCGCTGCGATGGCCGCCTCCCGCGAAGCGGGCCTGTTGGGCGAGTTGGAAATCGAGGTATTCCGGGGCCAGGGCGCCTACATCTGCGGCGAAGAAACAGCTCTCTTCAATTCGATCGAGGGTTTCCGCGGTGAGCCTCGCCAGAAGCCACCCTTTCCTGCTCAGGCCGGGCTCTTCGGTCGACCAACAGTGATCAACAACGTCGAGACCCTGATCAATATCCCCGAGATCGTCCTCGGCGGAGGCGACGCCTATGCCTCGGTAGGGACCCCCGATTCGACCGGGACCAGGCTCTTCTGCCTGTCCGGAGACTTGGCTCGCCCCGGAACCTACGAGATCGAGATGGGCCGAACTCTTGGCGACCTTGTCGAATTGGCAGGGGGTTTCGCAGGAGAGCCGAAAGCCATCCTCCTCGGCGGTGCCGCTGGATTCTTTGTCAGTTCCGATTATCTCTCCATGCCTTTGACCTTCGAGGATGCCCGAGCGAGGGGAGTGACGCTCGGCTCCGGCGTGGTGATGGCCTTCAACCACGATCGCGACATGCACGACATCGTCCGCCGGGTGGCTCGCTTCTTTCGAGATGAGAGTTGCGGCCAGTGCGTGCCCTGTCGGGTGGGGACAGTGCGAATCGAAGAGGCGGTCGCTCGAGCCAGATCGGCTCCCATAGATCGACCATTGATTGCAGACCTCGATCGGGCAATGAAGGACGCCTCTATCTGCGGCCTCGGGCATACCGCGGCTTCGGTGGTGCAGTCGGCGATGGCGATGGGCCTGATATGACAGAAGTCGCCCTGGTTATCGATGGCGTCGACGTGGTCGTTAATGAGGGAGTCACGCTCCTCGATGCGTGCCGCTCGATCGCCAAGCAGCAACCGACACTCTGTTACCTAGAGACGCTGGCTCCGGTCAACGTCTGTCGGGTCTGTGTCGTGGAGGTGGAAGGCAGTCGCACCCTGGTGCCGTCGTGCTCGCGGAAAGTCGAAGGGGGCATGGTCGTCCAGACCGACTCCGAGCGGGTCCGACATTCGCGCCGGGTGGTATTTGAGATGCTGGCGTCCTCGGTCAACCTGGCGCTGGTCGATCACCCCACGCGGGAATGGATGGAGAGCTACAACGTCGACCCGGCTCGCTTCGGCCCCCCGGCTGCACCGACTTCGGACCGCGATCAACGCCACGCCGGGCACCATGGCGAGGTGGTCGGTGGTGCTGCCGAAACGGTCCATCAGCCCATCAAGGTCGACAACAGCCTTTACGTGCGCGACTACTCGCGCTGCATCCTTTGCTACAAGTGTGTGGAGGCGTGCGGAGACGACGCCCAGAACACGTTTGCGATCGCCGTGGCCGGTAGAGGCTTCGACGCGCGTATCTCGACCGAATTCGACGTGACTCTCCCGGAGGGTGCCTGTGTGTTCTGCGGTAACTGCATCGGGGTTTGCCCGACCGGGGCGCTGATGTTTCGATCTGAACACGAACTACGGCAGGCGGACCTCTGGGAGGAGGATCGGCAGAGCGTCACCCGCACGGTCTGTTCGTTCTGCGGCGTCGGATGCAATCTCGAGCTGCACGTGCAGGACAATCGCATCGTCAAGGTCACTTCGCCGCAGGATCACTCGGTCACCGAAGGTCACCTTTGCATCAAAGGCCGATTCGGTTACGAGTACGTCCAGGAACTCGGCGACCTGGCGTCAACTCCCGTCGACGTCGTTTTACGTCGCGCTCGGTCGGACTCTTAGCCGAAGGCATGGCGGTGAATGAACTCGGTCGCGTCCAGGTGGACATGAGGAAGTGGCCCGATCGAAAACACTGGCAATTCAGCGGCCGCCTCCTTGGCAAGGACGCCTGCGGTACCTGGCTCTTTACGCCCAAAGGAAGTGTGGCCCAACGTGGTTCCGAGTCACCGATCACATTGGCTACCGGTTTCGTCGGCCTGGTTCCGCCCAATGCATGGTGGATGGCTGAGTTCTACTGGGACCATCCCCGCTACCAGGTCTATGTGAATATCAGCACTCCCGTCGACTGGGATGGCGATCGCTTGACCTCAATCGATCTGGATCTCGATGTCATCTGCCGCCTCGATGGAGCGGTTGAGATCCTGGATGAAGATGAGTTTCTCGCGCATTCGATTCGCTATGCGTATCCACCCGCCCTCATCGGAAGCGCGCGCCGGGCGGCCGAGAGGGCTCGTGAGTCACTCGTCCGTGGCGACGAGCCGTTTGGGCGGGCTATGAGGAAGTGGCTCGATGCTGCGCAAGCAGTCTTGGCGAACTGACTCCACGATCCCGACGGGTGCTCCTAGAAACGCTTGATCAGTGCGCTGAGGTCGGCGAGGCGGGAGTTGGCCTCCTCCGGGCTCTTCTGGGGAAGGTTGAAGACGATCCGGTTTACGTCTAGACCGATCAACTTCTCGATCAGCTCGGGCTCAGCCTTGGCGCTGTAGGCAGTGATGTCGAAGGAGTTGATGTCCCGCCCGGCAGACGCCACCGCACTCCGCACCTCGTCGAGACGGCCAGCGATATCGTGGCGGGTCGCCAGGGGCATCCAGCCGTCGCAGAACTCGACCATGTCGGCGATGGTCTTAGGAGCTGCCGCCCCACCCATGATGATCGGGGGGTGGGGCTTTTGGACCGGCTTCGGATAAGCCCACGATGGCTCGAGTGCGATTCGCTCGCCCTTGTACTGGGAGACCTCGTCCATCCAGAGGCTCTTCATCATCAGGATCCGCTCGCGCAGCAGCTCACGCCGTTCGTTGTAGGCCACCCCATGCGACGCCAGTTCTTCCTTATTCCAGCCGTAGCCGATGCCGAAGAGGACCCGGCCTCCTGAGATCACATCGAGGCTGGCGACCTCCTTCGCTAACCAGATCGGGTCCCGCTGGGCCACAAGAGTGATGCCCGTTCCGAGCTTGAGATTCGAGGTCACTGCCGCCACCGCACTGAGGGCCACGAAGGCATCGAGCGTCTTCCAGTACCAGTCGGGGAGCGGAGCCGCCCCCTTGACCCCGCCCCAAGGGGTTTCTCTCGAGGTTGGAATGTGGGAGTGCTCGGGGAACCATAGGGACTCAAACCCCATATCTTCGGCTGCCCGTCCCAGCTCCGTTGGGCTGGGAGTCGAATCGGTGGGAAAGATCATCACGCCAAAGTCCATGGCGCGAAACGGTAGCGAGCTAGGCCGCGGGGAGAACTCCCACCAGAGCACCGCATTGTCGGCAACGAACCGTCCGGAATCCTTCGGCGGGGAGGACCTCGAGCTCGTCACTGGGATGCACACAGGTCAAGGACCGAAGACGCTCTGGCGGCGAGGATTTGGATTCCGGTGGCTGTGATCCCGAGAGGCCCACGACCTCAACTCTCAGCCTGTGAGGGTCGAGGCCCGCGCGCTCCAACACCTGATAGGCCACACCTTCCTTTTCTCGCAGCAGGCCGAGGAGGAAGTGCTCCGTGCCGATGTAATCGTGCCCCAGGCCGATCGCTTCTCGCAAGCTCAGCTCGAAAATCTTCTTTGCCCGCGGTGTGAAAGGGATGTGGCTGGGCGGGTCACTGGACCCCCGGCCAATGATCGTTTCCACCTCCTGTCGCAGGTCGACAAGACTTGTGCCTTGGGAAAGCAACGCCTGGGCACCGATTCCTTCCGATTCGGACAGGAGACCAAGGAGGAGGTGCTCGGTCCCGATCCAGCCGTGACTGAGACGGCGAGCTTCCTCCTGAGCTAGCACCACCACCCGCCGAGCGCGGTCGGTGAACCGTTCGAACACGCCTCTACGGTAACCCCACGATGGAGGCGATTCGAGAGGAGATTGCAGCCAACGGACCGATTCCCTTCGAGCGGTTCATGGAATTGGCTCTCTACGGACCCGGAGGGTTCTTTGCCACGGAAAAACTGAGATCCGTGGCTGCCGGCGACTTCCTCACGAGTCCCGAAGTCAGCCCGCTTTTCGGTGCCACGCTGGCTCGCTTCGTTGCCGCAGAGCGCGAGCGTATCGGCGAGCCTTTTCAGGTGATCGATCTTGGCGCCGGTTCAGGGTCATTGCTCACTTCGTTGCTGGTCGAGTTCCCTGTCGAGGCCTGGGCGGTCGAAGCTTCACCAGCCGCACGTCTCGCTTTGGCGTCGGTGGTTCGGTCCGAGAGAGTTTTGACTTCGATCGCCGATCTCCCAAGCCCAATCCGCGGAGTCGTGATCGCCAACGAGCTCGTCGACAACCTTCCTACCGCGCTGGCGCAGCCAACCGATGCGGGTTGGCGCGAGCGCTGGGTCGGTATGGAAGGAGAGAAGTTCGTATTTGTGGATGCCCCGGTTCGCCCCGACGTCTTGCGGTGGTTAGAAAAATTCGCCGGCCCAGTTGGGATTGATGGTTGGGTCGAGTGTCAACTCGAAGCATCGCATTGGCTTCGCATGGTTCTCAGCCGAGTCGAGGCCGGTGCCGTGTTGATCATCGACTATGGCGAACTGGCCGAGAATCTCGCCCATCGCCGGGCCGACGGAACTCTCCGCACCTATCGAGCTCATCACCTGGGACCACATCCTCTCGATGAGCCGGGCGCCACCGATATCACGTCGGACGTGAACTTTTCAGCTCTCCTCGCTATCTGCGAAGAGGCCGGTTGGGAATGCGAGCTGATGAGACAGGATGACTTCCTCAATCTCTGGGGACTGGGCGATCGCCTGCGAGATTTGCGCTCCCAGGAACTCGGGGCGGCGGGGGCGGATGAGAATTACCGGCTCGAGCTCCGGAGTCGACGAACCGCCGGTGAAACGCTGCTCCACGAGCGTGGTTTGGGTGACTTTCGGGTTCTGATCGCTCGCCCGGGGAACTCGCTCCGCCCTGGCTACGTCTAAGAGTGGTGAGACGACTACTTACAGTGGTGACGTTCTCGGCGGTGGTCGTTGCCGCTTGCGGGGTCGGGCAGTCGTCGGTGAGGGCGCCCAGCGTCGCGACGAGTGCAGGCACTGAGACGACCGGGCAGGACACTCTGATTGGGTCGACTTCTCTTTCTCCCAGCAAGCAGGATCCACCTACCACGAGCCAACCCATCGAGGAAACGACAACCGTGCCACCCGCATCCCCGTCCTTCGACCCGTCTCTGCAACGCCTGGTCGACCTGGCCACCGCTGATTTGGCGGAACGCCTCGGAATCGCAGCTTCTGCAATCTCAGTTGCAAGCGCAGAAGCGGTCGTC
>JAICGW010000052.1 GCA_025922945.1 Acidimicrobiia bacterium
CCCAGGTGACCGAGGTCGTCCCGTCCTAGGGCGCGCCCGCCTTCTCTCGTGGCCATCTGTAGAACGTCCACCGGTGTCAGGGCGCCGGCGTCGGCGGCACGGAGACGAGCCAACCTGAGGGCTCCTCGCATGTCCTCGAAGAGATCGAGGCGGTCGTGGGAGGCGGGGCCGTCCGTGCCAAGGCCGACGCGGATTCCGGCCCTCCTCATGTCCGTCACCCGGGCGATGCCAGAGGCGTGCTTGCCGTTGGAGGAGGGACAATGGGCGACGGCTGTTCCCCGGCTGGCAAGCAACTCGATGTCTTGGTCCGAGAGCCAGACCGAGTGGGCGGCCACCACCGGCGAGTCGAGGACCCCGATGTGGTCCAGGTAGGCCGTGACCGACATTCCCGTGCGGTCGGCGACGCCATCGCCTTCATGCTCGGCCTCGGCGAGATGAATTTGGATGTGCATGCTGTGCTTCCGCGCCAGTTCGGCGACTCTCTGCAAGGCCTCTTCGGCCACGGCATATGCGGAGTGGGGACCGAAGCCGACGCTGATCAGTTCGTGGTCCTGCCAGTGCCGGGCCTCAGCGACCATGGCTTCGATCTGAGCCTCCCAGTCGCCAAAGCGAGCCAGGTCCTCGGCCACGAGAATGGGGGGAGTGATAACGCAGCGGAGGCCCGCAGCGCTGGCAGCGTCGGCCACGGCGCGGGGGTGAAAGTACATCTCGTGGCTGGTGGTGATGCCATTGCCAAGCAGCTCGGCTGCTCCCAAGTTCATGGCCAGAGCGACGTCTTCGGGAGTGAGCTTGCCTTCGCGAGGCCACATCACCTCGGTCAACCATCTTGAGACCGGCAAGCCTTCGCCCGCGCCGCGGAGAAGAACCATCGGAGTGTGAGCATGAGTGTTGACCAGCCCCGGAATCACCAAGCCGCGCAGCATGACGACTTCGGTGTCGGTGGGTGGAGCCTCTGAGAGCGGGCCCGACCACTTCACGACGCCATTGGTGACGTCGACCGCGCCCTGCGATACGACCTCCGGTTCGGCGGCCATCGTGATCAACCAGTCGCAGAGGAACCTGGTCACGGCCGCCATGGTAAGTTTGCGCGAGTTGTCAGACAACCTCGGGATCTCGTCCGCGGTGCGGAGTGTCGATTGGATCGACGATGCCCTCGTGATCATCGATCAGAGGAAGCTTCCTGACGAGGTCACCTATCTCCGCCTCGAGACGGTCGACGAGGTGGTAGCCGCGATAAAGACCCTGGCCGTACGGGGCGCGCCATCGATTGGAGTGGCCGGGGCGTTTGGAGTCGCCCTCGCATGCAAGGAATTCCCCAACGATCGGCCCGGCTTCGTGCAAGCGGTGGAATCGATCCGCGGCGCCAGGCCAACGGCTGTCAACCTCGCCCGTTCGGTCGACCTCGTGGCGAAGCGAGTCGACGATGGCCTGGACGCGATGCTCGACGAGGCGCGGATCATTCGCGACGACGAGATCGCGGCTTGCTGGTCGATGGGCATAAATGGGGCCGAGTTGCTGGTCGAGTTGTTGGGAAACCGACCACAGCGCTTGCTGACAATCTGCAACACCGGCGGCCTGGCAGCGGTCGAGAGAGGAACTGCGCTGGGGGTGATCCAGACTATGTTCGAGAGAGGTCTGCTGGAGGAGGCTCTGGCGACGGAAACCCGGCCACTCCTGCAAGGAAGCAGGCTCACGGCGTGGGAACTGGAGCGGATGGGAGCCCCCTTTCGATTGCTGGTAGATGCCGCCGGACCGTTTGTGCTCGCTCAGGGCGAAGCGGAGGCAGTGCTAACCGGAGCAGATCGGATCGCTGCCAATGGCGACACCGCCAACAAGGTGGGGTCGTTCGCTCTGGCGTTGGGGGCTCGCTTCGCGGGGGCTCCGTTCATCGTGGTCGCCCCGGAATCCAGCATCGACGAGGCCACCCCATCGGGGGCGATGATCGAAATCGAAGACCGGGGGCCAGCAGAGGTCGTGTCCGCCCGCGGGCTGCAGCTCGCCCCCGAAGCGACCCGGGCACTAAACCCGGCTTTCGACGTGACCCCGGCTGAACTGATCACGGCCATAGTCACCGACCGGCGGGTGGTGAGGCTCGATCGAGGCGAGAAGCTTTCTGATGTTCCTTTAGGCGAGCGAAGGATTAGTGCTGAACAATGAATAGGAGGAGGACCATGCAGAGATATACGAAGTTGATTAGCGCCCTCGGCGTTGTCGCCTTACTGGCGGCCTGCGGCGGCGGAGGTACCGCTACCACCGCGGCCGGAGGGGTCACCGACACCACCGGCGCGGCCGAGGGGCCCACCATGATCTATATCACGCCGAACCCGATCGGCATCAACAAGTTCCTAGAACTTGGTCAGATCGGTACGCAGCGAGCGGCCGAGGCGAGAGGCGGCAGCTTCAAGGTCTTCGAGAGCACCGATCTCAATAGCCGGCAAGCCAACGTCGAAGCCGCGATCGAAGAGGCGCCGGACGTGATCGTTCTCACGACCTTCGAGTTCACAGAGATGGCAGGCGAGCTTGCTCCGGCGAATCCCGACCAGGAATTCATCCTGATCGATGCCTGTCCCGAGACCGAGACGCCGATCGAGAACCTCCATTGCGGAGTCTTTCGCGAGCATGAAGGTGCCTACCTGCTCGGTTTGATGGCCGGCAACCTGACCGAAACGGGACAGATTGGGTCAGTTGTGGCTCTCGACATTCCGTTTCTCCATCGTTGGTCGGACAGCTTCGCCCTCGGGGCTCAGACGGTTGATCCCTCAATCACCGACTCCCAGGTGTTCATCGCCGGTGACAACCCCTTCTCCGATCCGGCCACGGCGAAGGAGCAGGCGCTGGCCCTGGCGGCCCAGGGAGCCGATCAGATCTTTGCGGTCGGGGCCGGTTCCAACGGCGGCATCTTCGAGGCGGCCCAGGAGGAAGGCTTCATGACATATGGGGTCGACGTCAATCAATGCCCCGATGCGCCGGGCTCAATCGTCGACAACAACCTCAAGCTGGTGGATAACGTCGTCGAGCAGCTGATCAATTCGATTCTCGATGGCGACGCCGAGCCACTGACCTCGTTCGGCTTGGCCGAGGGCGGGACCGGGGTGATGGCGATCTCCGACGAGTTGGAAGGCTCGGAGTGCCTGATCGCCGACTACCCCGACATCATTGAGCAAGTCCAAACCGCAGCCGATCAGATCATCGACGGATCCTTGGAAGTTCCCGACCCGTTGTTCAGCTGACAGAGTGTCCAACGCGCTCGAACTCCGGGGGATCAGCAAGAGCTTCCCCGGAGTTCGCGCCAATGACAACGTTGATCTGGAGGTGCGCCGGGGAGACATTCACGCCATCGTCGGTGAGAACGGAGCCGGCAAGACCACGCTGATGTCGATCCTCTATGGATTGACGGCGCCCGACTCGGGCGAAATCGTGGTCGACGGAAGAACCGTGCGCTTCAACTCGGCCTTGGATGCGATCGCCGCCGGCCTGGGCATGGTCCATCAAGCCTTCAAGTTGTTTCCGACTCTGACGGTGGCCGAGAACGTCGTATTTCGCAACGAGCCTCGCACCGGGATCTTCCTGGATCGCGCCGAAGCGGCCAAGAGAGTACGTGCACTTGGCTCCGAATACGGGCTGATGGTCGACCCGGGGGCTCGGATCGAAGATCTGCCGGTTGGGGTCCTGCAGCGGGTGGAGATCCTCAAGGCCCTCTACCGCGATGCGCAAGTCCTCATCCTTGACGAGCCCACGGCGGTCCTGACGCCACAAGAGCGTGACAACCTGTTTGTCACCCTCCGGCGCCTCAAAGATCGCGGGCGGACGGTGATCTTTATCACCCACAAATTGGGCGAGGTCATGGCGGTTTCGGATCGGGTGACGGTTCTGCGAGGTGGGCGAGCCGTTGCTCACCTCGACACAGCTTCCACCTCGCCTACCGAGGTGTCCCGCTTGATGACCGGTCGAAACGTCGACCTCGACAGCCGGCCGCCTCCCTCCCTCCTCGGGGAAGCGGTTCTCAGCGTCACCGATCTGACCGTTCGAGACGACGACGGGCTCGTTCGAGTGGACGCCGTTTCTCTGGAGGTGCGCTCTGGTGAGATCCTGGGCGTGGCGGCGGTGGCAGGCAACGGACAACACGAGTTGATCGAGGCGATCTGCGGTCTTCGACCTGCCGATCGCGGATCGATCGTGGTGGGCGGACGGGAGGTAGCCGCGGCCGATATGGCCGTCACCCGGGAGAGCGGCCTCGCCTACATACCCGAAGACCGTCACCGGGTGGGCACCGCCGCCGGGGGCGAAGTCTGGGCCAACCTGGTGATGGGTTTCCAGCGGCGGAAGCGCTTTCGGCGTGGGCGCTTCATGCGGAGGGCCGAAGTCGAAGAGCACGCCCGTCGCATCATCGCTGACTACGACGTACGGGTGGCGGGACCTGCGGTGACTGCCGCCACGCTCTCGGGGGGAAACTTGCAGAAGCTGGTCGTGGGTCGGGAGATGTCGCACGCCGCTCCTTTGCTCGTGGCCGAGGAGCCGACGCGGGGAGTGGACGTGGGGGCGATCGAGTTTCTCCATCGCCAGCTGGTCGAATACCGCAGCCAGGGTGGGGGGATCCTGCTCCTCTCGGCGGAGCTCTGGGAGCTCCTGGCGCTCTCCTCCCGCGTTGTCGTGATGTACGAAGGGCGCATCGTGGCCGAGCTCGATCCCGCCGAAACTGACGAGGCGGAACTGGGCTTTTTCATGACCGGCGGTAGCCGATGATGAGCCAAAGCTCCTTCGATCGGCTCTCGGTTGCTTTGTCGATCGTTGCCGCGCTGTTGATCGGCGCCGCCGTTATTGCCCTCTCGGGCACCAACCCCTTGCTGGCATATGGGGAGATGGTCGAGGGAGCGCTGACCGGCTCGGGACTGCGTAACACCACGGCGAGGATGATCCCGATCGTCGGCATGGGGCTGGCGCTTTCGATTCCCTTCCGGGCCGGGGTGATCAATCTCGGGGGCGAGGGCCAGATGGTCCTCGGCGGTCTGGCCGGAACCCTCTGCGCCATCTACCTCCCGGGACCGCCCGCCCTGGTGATGGCCGCCTCGATTGTGGCGGGGGCCGTGGCCGGCGCATTCTGGGCCTTCCTGGCGGCGGCCGGCCAGATCTGGTTGAAGCTCCCGATCCTGATCAGCTCACTACTGCTGGCTTACCCGGCACGGGCGATTACCAGCTATCTGGTCCGCTTTCCGTTCGCCGACCCCACGGTCACCTCCTCGTCCACTGTCCCGGTACCCGATGCAAACCGGATCCCCAAGCTCCCGCTCTTCGGCGGCGTCTCGGCCAGCCTCGTCCTGCTGGCGTTTTTCCTGGTGGCGATCGCCATTTTCAATCAGCGAACGGTGGCTGGCTACGAGACCAGGATGACCGGGCTCAACTCTCGCTTCTCACGCTATGGGGGAGTCGGAGTCGACCGACAGGTGGTCTGGGTGATGCTCGCCTCGGGTGCCATCGCTGGAGTGATCGGCACCCACCTCGTGGTGGGCGAAACCTATCGGTTTCTCGACGGCGATCTGGTCGCCTCGGGCTTTGCCTGGACCGGCTTGCTGGTCACGCTCCTGGCTTCGCACCGGCCGCTGCCATTGCTGGCCGCCGGAGCATTCTTTTCGGCGCTGCAAATCGGGGGCCTGGCCATGCAACGGAATGTCAACGTCCCTTGGCAGATCGCCCTCGTTGTGCAAGCGGTGGTGATCGTCGTCCTCGCCGGCCGTTTCGTTCTCAGCCGGCGTCAACGAGCGCAACCGGAGGAGATCCCAATGGCGGAAGGCGAGCTCACCGTGACCGGCGAGGTCTGAGCGCGATGTTTGATCAACTCTTTGACGGGGCGTTGTTGGAGTCGGTTTTCCGGGCCTTGATCCCGATCCTCCTCGCCGCCATCGGGGGGCTGGTGTGTGAGCGAGCCGGCGTATTTCAGATCTCGCTCGAGGGGATGATGCTGGTAGGTGCCTTCGCTGCCGTGGCCGGCTCCTATCTCGGCCAGAGTGCCCTTCTCGGGGTGACCATCGCAATGGCCGTCACCGCTCTCTTCTCGCTCATCCTCGGCTACGGAGCTGTCACCCGCCGGGGGGATCCGATCGTGCTCGGGGTGGCGGTCAATCTCCTGGCCCTGGGCTTGACCAGCTTCCTGCTGCCCCAGCTCTTTGGTGTGCGCGGGGTTTTTCAGCACCCTCGGATCGACGGTCTCGATCGGCTGGCAATTCCCTTCCTCTCCGATCTGCCCCTGATTGGACAGGCGCTGTTCAACCTGACGATCCCGGGCTATCTGTCGCTGCTCGCCATTCCTCTGATCTGGCTCTTCCTCTTCCGCACCCCGATCGGGCTGCGCCTCCGCGGCGTCGGCGAAAGACCGGCTTCAGCTGAGACCCTGGGGGTGAGCTCGACTCAGTACAAGTACGCGGCGGTGGTGTTCTCCGGGCTGGCCTGTGGGCTGGCGGGTGCCCAGCTGGCATTGGGCAATGTCGTCCAATTCGCCGAGAACATGAGCTCAGGCCGGGGATGGATCGCGGTAGTGGCGGTGATGCTGGGACGAGCTCATCCTGCCGGAGTCCTCGGCGCCAGCGCCCTCTTCGGATTCGCCGAGGGTCTGGGGTTTCGGCTGCAGGGAAACGGCCTCCCGGTCCAGATCACCGAGGCCCTGCCATATGTGGTCACCCTGATCGCGCTGGCCCTGGCCCGGAAACGTTTCCAGCGAATCCTCGAGCTGACAGCCGCGTAGGAGGTAGTGCCCACAGGGCGAGGGCAGCCGCAGCAGCCAGGTGCCAGAAGCCGTGCCCCTGCCAGATCGAATCAGGATCGCACCAGGGCCACCCGGTTCGGGAAAGGGTTCCAATCGCCGCCCCCAGCGCCAACAGTCCGACGATCGAAAATCGCTGCGGATGGCGACCTATCAAGACAAAAACGATGGCACCGATCGATAGCACGCCTTGAGCGGGGTCGGCAACCACCGGTGCCAGCATCATGAGCCCTACTCCGGAAAAAGCCACTGGCCAAAATCGGGTGCGCTTGGTTTCGGTGAGTATGACCCAAATCAGCACCCAACCGATGGTCAGGTCGTGAAGGAACTCGCCCCAAATCGGCATCGGCCCGTGGAATGCGATGGAACCGGCACCGACCCCGGTGATAAGTGCACTGGTGGAGACTGAGCCGTCGCGGAAGAAGACCCAAAGACCCGCCAGAACGAACGCGAAGGCCGTGCATGTGTTGACCGGCTGGCCCCACCAGCTTTCGAGAATTCGCTCGCAGTCGACCGCGGCTCCGCTGAGCACTATCCCGCGACGGGTTCGCTCTTGGCGATGAGATAGCCCTCGGCGCGTTCGCCCAGTTCATACCGTGCCACCAATTCCTTGAATGCCGAGCTGTGCCTAGGCACCGCCAGATGGGCGAGCTCGTGCACGATGACGTAGTCGAGTACCCACGCCGGCATATTGACGAGGCGACTCGAGATCCGGACCGATCGATCCGAGAAGGTGCAGGAACCCCAGCGTTCCAGCTGGCGGTCGGACCACTCGATCCGGGCCGGCATGGGGAGGTCGTAGCGCTGCGCCAGTCGCTGCGCCCTCACCGCGAGATCGACCGCGCGCAGCTCTCGCTTGCGGGTGAGCCGGGCCACCATCCCCTCGACATGCAGGCGCTCTTCCTCGGGCTTGAGGCCGGCGGGGACCAGCACCCGGATGCGACCCTCGACGAAGGAGGCCTGAATGGTGCGCTTGCGGCGGGCGCTTCTGACGATTTCGACCGGGGGGTCACTCATCCGGCCATCGTATGGAGAGCCTGTGACGAGTTAGGACATCTCCACCGAATCGACGGCCCGGGCCAGCTTTTCGAATCCCTCGTCCGCTTCCTCCTCGGTCAGCGACAGGGGAGGGGCAATGCGGAGCGTGTTGCCGTAGAGCCCACCTTTGCCGATCAGGAGCCCTTCGCGCTTGGCCGCCTCCATGACCGCCGCCGCCGTCGTCGGGTCGGGATCGAGGGAGCCCTTCTTGACCAGTTCGACTCCCAGCATCAGGCCCTTGCCTCGCACCTCGGCGACGATCTCTGAGCTTTCAGCCAAGCCATCGAGGTTCGACTTCAGCCGGTTTCCTACTTTGTAGGCGTTGGTTTGCAGGTCGTGCTCGAGCAAATATTCGAGGTTGGCGAGACCGGCCGCAGTCGAGAGGGGGTTGCCCCCGAAAGTCGAGATCGAGTTGGCGGGAAGCGAGTCCATGAGCGGAGCCGATGCCACCACCCCCGCCAGGGCCATGCCATTGCCGAGACCTTTGGCAAAGGTCAGCATGTCGGGGGTGATGTCATGGGCTTGGTAACCCCAAAAGTGCTCGCCCGTTCGCCCCCAGCCGGTTTGCACCTCATCGGAGATGAAGAGGATGCCATGCCGATCGAGCGTTTCCTTGAAGGCGGCGAAGAAGCCGTCGGGTGGAGTGGCGAACCCGCCCACACCCTGAATCGGCTCGGCGATCATGCAGGCGACATCGCCGGCGGTCGCCACCTCGAGCAGGTTCTCGAGGTCGGCCTTACAGGCGGCTACGAACTGGTCGTCGGGGAGATGCCCATAGGGGCTGCGTAGCTTGTAAGGCCCCTGGATGTAGGTGACGTTGAAAGGCGAGTTGGAAGTCGCCGACCAGCTTCGCTGACCGGTGATGGCCACGGTGGAGTGCGACTTGCCGTGATAGCTGCCGCGGATGGCCAGCACCTGATTGGACCGCCGGTACTGAGTGGCGATCATCAGGGCCGCGTCGTTCGCCTCGGTGCCGGAGTTGGTGAAGAAAACCTTGGCGTCGGGTATTCCCGAGAGCTCGGCAATCTTCTCCGCCAGCTCGATCTGGTTCTCGATCAGATAGAGAGTCGAACTGTGAAGCATCTTCCCGGCTTGATCCTGAATCGCTCGCACGACTTCGGGCACGTTGTATCCGGTCATCGTGGTGAGGATCCCCCCGAAGAAGTCGAGGTATTCGTTGCCTTCGGCATCGCGCACTCGACGCCCCTGGCCTTCTACCAGCGCGATCGGCTCCTGGTAGTAGAGGACCATCCATTTCGGCAGGACCTTCTGGTGGCGGGCATGAAGTTCGGAATGTCGGCCCACGAGGCTCCTCGATCAACTGTGAACGGCAACGCTAGCTAGGGCGTCTCTACAGTGACCAGATGAAGAAGTCAGGTTGGATCGGACCCTTTCTCTTCATAGTGGTCCTGGCCTGCAGCAATCCCACGCCACCCACCACCACCGATTCGCCGGCGACCACGATCGCAGCCCCGCCGACCACTGCCGGCTCCACCACATCCTCCGCCACCTTGCAGCCCGCCCCCTGGATCTCGGCACCGCCGCTGGCCACCGATGAGGTGCCGGTGCTGGCCGCAGAGTGGGGAGAAGCCGAGAACCGGGACTCCTGTGCCGCCTTGGCGCCGAGTGGCGGCGTCGCCGGAGCCACACCGCGGCCAGCGAATTTCTCCGGCGGCTGGGCCGTGGCCTGGGACGCTCCCGACGGTCCCGGCATGTCCGCGGATGGGACTTTCTGCGAGGACTGCGGGAGGTCGGCCGTCGGTGTCGCTGGAGCGGGGGTCGCCGTGGTCGAAAGTGATGTGCGGGCGTTTCCCAACGTGATCGAGTGGGACGACGGAAGCTTGGTCGGCTATGGCGTCGAGGGATCGGTGGCCGGCGCGGTTGACGATGCCGCCACCACCGGCGGAGATTCAGCTACCCAGCTGGCGTTTCTTTCCGTGGCCGGACAGAACTGCCTCTACAACGTTTGGTCGCGACGAAGCGAGACAGAGCTTCTCGACGTGATCGGGCGGCTTCGTTTTGTCGAGGGCCTGGGCGCTCCCTCGGGTTGATGTTCGGACCCGTTGCCATCCAGAAAATCGAGGGCTTGTTCTTCTTGGCGCTAGCCGTCTACGGCTTCTCCCAGAGCGGGTGGTCGTGGTGGTGGTTCATCCTCTTGTTGTTGGTGCCGGACGTTTCCATGGTTGGGTACGGCATCAATCCCGCAGTGGGGGCGCGGGTGTACAACCTGGGTCACGCGTTGCTCTTGCCGGGCCTGATCCTGGGCTGGTACCTGCTCGGTGGGCCGCTTTGGGCCCTCGCCCTGGGGTCGATATGGCTGGCCCACATCGGCCTCGACCGCTTCCTCGGCTACGGGCTCAAATACGCCGACGCCTTCGGCCACACCCATTTGGGTGAGATCGGCCGCCGCCGGGCTCTTTAGGGCGTAACCAGGTCTCCGTAGGCGTCGGGGCGTCGGTCGCGGTAAAAGGCCCAGGTCTTGCGGACCTCTTCGACCATGTCGAGGTCGAGATCGCGGATGATCAGTTCCTCATCGGTGTCCGAGGCCGCCTCGCCCACCTTTTGACCACGGGGATCGACGAAGTACGACGACCCGTAGAAGTCATTGTCGCCGAAGGGCTCCTGGCCCACTCGGTTGATCGCTCCCACGAAGTATTCGTTGGCCACTGCCGCCGCCGGCTGTTCCAGGTTCCAGAGGTACATCGACAGCCCCCTGCTCGTCGCCGAGGGGTTGAAGACGATCTTGGCGCCCTTCAGACCCAATGCCCGCCATCCCTCAGGGAAGTGGCGGTCGTAGCAGATGTAGACGCCGATCCGGCCGACCTTGGTGTCGAAGATCGGATAGCCGGTGTTACCGGGCCGGAAGTAGAACTTCTCCCAGAACCCCTTGACGTGAGGGATGTGGGTCTTGCGGTACTTGCCGAGATAGGTGCCGTCGGCATCGATCACGGCCGCGGTGTTGTAGTAAAAGCCCTCTTGCTCCATCTCGAACATCGGCAGGACCAGGACCATGCCGGTCTCCTTGGCGAGAGCCTGCATGGCCTGGGTGGTAGGACCGTCCGGAATCGGTTCGGCGTCGTCGAAGTGCTCGTTCTCCTGCACCTGGCAGAAATAGGGGCTGTAGAAGACCTCCTGAAAACACATCACCTGGGCGCCCTGCTCGGCGGCCTGGCGGGCGTAGTCCTCGTGCTTTTTGATCATCGAGTCCTTGTCGCCCGACCATTCCGTCTGCAACAGGGCAGCCCGAACCATGTCGGCCATCATTCACCCCCCTCATTGAGAGTGACTTCGGTCTTTTCCCAAGACTCACCCGTTACGTCGAGGCCTTCGGCCTCCAAGTCCGCCACGGCCGCGGCGGCGAGATCGGAGCGATAGGCCTCCGCCCCGGGGTCGGCGCTGATCACGCCCTGACCCACCGCTACTTCGATCGTTTGGTCCCACAACGCTTCGTCCATTACCCCGATACCGCCTGGTGACGGCCAGATAAGCGCATTGATTTCGTTCATCTGCCAGGCCTGGTGGCTCGGGCCCAACGTGGATCCTCGATCGAGCACGATCTGCACGCAGTCGTCGGGATTGTCACGACAGAAGATCCAGCCCCGAAACGAGGCCCGGAGAAAGGCGGAAGCGGTTTCCTCGTTGTCGGCCAGCCATTCGGCGTCCGCCCAGATGGCGTCCTGGAGCATGGCGGTCCCGACGGCAGGATCGTTGAAATCGATCACCGCCAGGTCCTCTGGGGTATAGAGCTCACCGGTGTCGGGATTGACCGCCTCCAGTACCTGGGCGTACTCGTTGTAGGTCATCGCCTGGGCGGCGTCGATCTCCCGGTTGAGGAGAAGTGACATGTCGAAAGGCTGCTGCACGACCTCTCCGGGTGTCACCCCGAACTTCTCGAACGCAGCAGTGAGCTCGAACTCGTTGCCGAAGCCCCAGGTGCCGACGCGCATGCCTTCCCAGTCTTCGGGAGTAGTGATGCCCGAATCCGCCCACGAGACCTCGAGCGTGCCCGAGCGTTGGAACACCTGGCCGATGTTGACGAGGTTGGCGCCTTCCTCGCGCGAGACCAGCGCCTTCGGCACCCAGGCCAGGCCGAATTCGGCTCCACCGGCGGCGACTACCTGCTGGGGGACGATATCGACCGCACCTTCGAGGATCGTCACGTCGAGACCCTCGTCGGTATAGAACCCCTGCTCGATGGCGGCGAAGTAGCCGGCGAACTGCGCTTGCGTCACCCACTGGAGCTGCAGGCGCACCGGGATCAACTCCCCGGTGGTGACCTCGGGAGCGGCCGTAGTTGCCGTGCCCCCCGCGGTCGTGGCGGGCGCCTCCCCGGCCGTGGTGGCTGGAGTCTCGCCGGCGGTGGTGGTGGCAGCCGACCCGCCGCAGGCGACCAGCAACATGGCCACGAGCAAAATCAAAACTGAACGATGCTTCATCTGTCTCCTCCATGAGAGCCGGGTGATCCTGGCTCCGTTGGAGTCAATTTAGGAGATCAAGCGGGGGTCAGTCTCCGCGACGGGTGCCAGGGAATGAGGACCCGCTCTGCCCCCATCACGAGTAGTTGCAATCCGGCGCCCAGCAATGTGGCCACAACGATTCCCGCCCAGGCCTCGGCCATCCTGGTGAGACCGGCCTGTTGGGAGATATACACCCCGAGAGCAGCGCGGGAACCCCCGAAATACTCCGTTACTACCGCTCCGATCAGCGACAGGGCCACGGCTACTCGCAAGGCGGAGAGCAGATAGGGAAGAGAGTTGGGCAGCCTCACCTTCCAGAGGGTGGCGAAATCAGGGGCGGCGAGAGAGTTCATCAGCTCGACCTTGGCGCCACCGACATCGGTGAGCCCGCGGACCATGTTGATCATCACCGGGAAGAACACCATCACCGCCACCACCGCCATCTTCGACACCGGGTTGGTGATCCCAAACCATTGGTTGGTTATCGGCGCCAGGGCGATGATCGGCGCCGAACCGGCGGCGACCGCGAGCGGCTGCACTCCCACCCTGATGGTGGACCAGCGGGAGACCGCGAAGGCGACAGCAATGGCGGCAATGGAGCCGCCGAACAACCCGCCCAGAGCTTCCCGCAAGGTGAACAGGCCCGCCGGCCACACCACCGGCCACTCCGCCGAAACCGTTCGCACGACTTCCGAGGGAGGCGGGAGCAGAAAGCCCTGTATCCCAAACGCCCGCACGAAGAACTCCCATACCGCGAGCACGGCAACGAAGACGAGGGCAGGGGCCAGATAGCGGCGGAGGAGGCGATTCACTCTTCCTCGGCGCGGAGTACCTCGCGCACCTCTACCAGCTTGTCGAAGTACTTCGTCTCTTCCCGCGTCTCGAACACCCGCGGCTGCGGGAGGTCGATGTCGACGATTCCCGCCACCCTTCCCGGCCGCGGTGTCATCACCACTACCTGGGTCGACAAGAAGACGGCCTCGGGGATCGAATGGGTTACGAACAGCACCGTCGTCTGGGTCTCCTGCCAGATGCGCATCAGCTCCATCTGCATGCGCTCCCGCGTCATTTCGTCGAGAGCGCCGAAAGGCTCATCCATCAGCAGCAGCGACGGTTCCAGGGTCAGGGCGCGGGCGATCGCTACCCGCTGTTGCATACCGCCGGAGAGCTGCCACGGATAGTGATCGGCGAACTCGACCAGTTCCACCAGCTTCAGCATCTCCCGGGCGCGTTCTGATCGCTGCGGTTCGGCCATGCCCGTTACCTCGAGGGGAAGGGCGACGTTTCCCAAGACTCGTCGCCATTCCAGAAGAGTGGCCTGCTGGAAGACCATCCCGTAGTCGCGGTCGTGCCTGGCCCGCGATGGACTCTTGCCGTTGACGGTGACGGTACCGGCAGTGGGCTCCAAAAGGTCCCCGACGATCCGGAGCAACGTCGACTTGCCGCATCCCGATGGCCCTAGCAAGGAGACAAAGTCACCTGCGCGGATCTCGAGGTCAATGCCCTCGAGGGCGACGGTGCTGGCTCCCTTGCGTCTGGGAAAGACCTTGTCGACTCCGCGCAGGCTGACCATCACCGACGTCATTGCGCCACCCGGCGGGTCGGAGGTATGACGAGGCGTTCGATCAGAGCCACGACGGCGACGAAGGTGAGGCCTAAGAGCACCGCAAAAAGCACCGCCGCGTAGAGCTTTTCGGGGCCGCTTGAGTAGTAGTAGCTGAACGTGAGCAATTGGCGACCCAGTCCATCCGGAAGCCCACTCGGCAACTCACCCACGATGGTTCCCACGACGCTGGCTCCAGCGGCAACTTTCAAGGCCGTGAATAGATAAGGAAACGCAGCTGGGATCCGGAGCTTGCGGAACTCCTGAGAAGGAGAGGCGGCGATCGAGCGAAAGAGCTCGGCCGAAGTGGGGCTAGGCGAGCGAAGACCACGAATGGTGTTGACCGTGACCGGGAAAAACGAGAGGAAGGCTGCCAGCGCGGCAATCGGAATCCATAGCGGCAAGCGGTACTTGCCGGCCCAGAGGACCACCATCGGAGCGATGGCGAGGAGCGGAATCGTCTGACTGGCGACAACCCACGGCATCAGCCCCCTCTCGGCCAGTGGCGAGCGCACAAACAAGAGTCCGAGACCGAGGCCGATCACGCTGCCGGCCAGAAAACCCGCCACCGCTTCGCGAAACGTCACTAGCGATGCCTTGGTCAACACCCAACCAAGCGTCTCCTCGCTCCCGCGCCGGGCCGGTTCGAAGATCGATCTGACGATGTCCCAGAGGTGTGGCATCGAGCGATTGTCGGCCCGGACGGGCAGGGGGAGATCGGTGCGTCCCAGGAGCTTGTACCCCTCCCAGAGGCCGGCGAGGACCAGAAGCACGACTCCGAAACCGACCATCGAGCGAAGCCAGCGGTTGGAGAAAGAAATGGGAGGAGCGGCCACGACCATCAGCGGGATGAAACGATAGAGTCCGCCCATCTCAGCAAGGAGGCCACGGTCGTGAAGATCGCTTTGACGGTCAATGGTCGCAAGGTCGGTGGGGAGTTGGAGCCACGCACTCTGCTCGTTCACTACATACGTGAGAATCTCAACCTCACCGGCACCCACATCGGATGCGAGACGAGCTATTGCGGTGCCTGCACCGTGATCATGGATGGCCGACCCGTCAAGTCCTGCACGGTCCTGGCAGTGGGTGCGGACGGAGCCGACATCATGACCATCGAGGGCCTGGCCCGGGACGGCCAGCTCCACCCGGTGCAGGAAGGTTTCTGGGAGCGGCACGGCCTCCAGTGCGGCTATTGCACGCCGGGCATGATCATGGCGGCGGTCGGCCTGCTCGAGCAGAACAACAACCCGAGCGAGGACGAGATTCGCCACGGCATCGAAGGCAATCTCTGCCGATGCACCGGCTATCACAACATCGTCAAAGCCATCGAGTACGCCTCGGCCAAGATGCGGGGCGAACAGCCGGCACCGGCGGAATGGGAGGTGACGGCATGAGCAGCACGAGTGTTCTGGGAGGAGCGATTCGCCGCCGCGAGGACCCCGCCTTGATCAGGGGGCGGGGCCGTTACGTCGACGACATCAAGCTTGCCAACACGGCTCACGTTGCCTTCGTGAGAAGCCCGTTCGCCCATGCCAAGGTCAATTCAATTGACACCGCCGAGGCCGAGAAGATGCCGGGGGTGGTCGCGGTCTACACCATCGAGGACGTTCGTCACCTCGGTCCCCTGCTGGCGCAGGTGGCGGTGGGGAAGCTGAAGCCGCTGTTGGCGGATGGGATCGTCAACCACGTCGGCGAGGCGGTGGCGATGGTGGTGGCCGACGACCGTTATCAGGCACAGGACGCCGCCGACGCGGTGATCGTCGACTATGACGCATTGCCGGCGATCGTCGATCTGAAAGAAGCCGCTTCCGACAAATCCAAGGTTCACGACGACCTCGACTCCAACGTCCTGATCACCTGGGAGGGAGGTCCCTGGGGCAACGAGGAGGGAATCGCCGCCACCCGCGAGACGATCGCCGAGGCCAAAAGGCGAGATGACGTGGTGGTGGTCAGCCAGGAGATGATCAACCAGCGGCTAATCCCCACGGC
>JAICGW010000053.1 GCA_025922945.1 Acidimicrobiia bacterium
CTGTCCGTCGTCCATTTCGATCGCAACATCCCAATCGATGTGCATCGCCGGACCCACGTCCGAGAGAGTACCGACCACCCGCCGCCTCGCCGCCGAGGTGCAACCTTGCCCCGGCCCGTACGTTCGCGGATGATGAAGTTCCGGTTGCTGCCGACCGACGAGCGTTTTTTCCAACTCTTCGACGAGGCGGCCGGCAACGTTGCCGAGTGCAGTCGTCGCCTCGCCAAGCTCCTGGCCGGCGGCAACGGTGGCCTGGAGGACGTGATCGCTTGCGAGACCCGAGCCGAGCCGCGGTCTCTTGATGGATCGCCGCGCCGTCTTCTTGCTCTTCGCTGCCGTTGTTGTGGCGGCGCTGATTCCGGTCACCGATGAGGACTTCCGATTCGTGCCCATCGGGCTCGCATTGGTCTATGTGGCCCTGGCCTTGGCCTCTTACCTCGATCACCGCAGCCGGTGATGTTGTCTCGGACCGGCGCGGGGGTGGACTGAGTCGCGATTAGAGAATGGCGTCGAGAAGCTCGACCGCTCCGCTCTTGGAAAGCGGTTCGTTGAGATTGCCGCACTTGGGCGACTGCACGCAGGAGGGACATCCGGAAACGCAGGGGCACTCGGCGATGGCGTCTCTGGTCGCCTGCCAATGCTTCTGCCGTCGCTCATAGGCAATGGGCGCGATTCCTGCCCCTCCCGGGTAGCCCTCGTGGATGAAAATGGTGGCGGTCCCCGTGTCGGGATGCCAGTTGGTCGACAGGCCGCCGAGATCCCAGCGGTCGCAAACCGCCATCAAGGGGAGCATGGCGATGCCGGCGTGCTCGGCCGCGTGCAACGACCCCAACAAGTCACCCTTTAGGGTTGCCAGGAGCGGGTCGGGGATCGTCAACCACACCGCCGAAGTAGTCATCCGGTAAGCGGGAAGCTCGAGGGGCACCGTCTCGATCACCTCGCGGGTACGGAGATGGCGCTTCTGGTATGCAACTACCTGATTCTCGACGTCGACCATGCCCAGGTGGATATGGACCCCTCGGGATCCGATCTGATTCCTGATCTCCATCTCGACGATTCCCAAATCGGTCTCGGTTCGGGTCTGGGTGTAGTAGTCGACCGAGGCCGATCGCACCTGTACCTCGCGCAATTGATGGTCGACTGCTTCGACCAGAAAGGAATCGCCCTGGTGGAGATAGATCGCTCCGGGGTGAGCGTCGCGATTGACTCGCGCCTGGTCGAGCGTCCCCAGGAATTTTCCACCGGCACTGATGGTGTAGGGCGGCCCCCCACTGGCGCGGAGATCGATCGCCGGGGCGGGCTTCTGTCGTACGGCCCAGTGCAACTTCCCGTCCTTGAGTTTCAGATGCTCGCTTTGAACGAGACTGTTGGCCACCTCCTCGGTAGCTGGGCCCAGGAAATGGCGATCGTCGAGTTCGAGTGGTTTTTCGTATGCCGCGCACGCCAGGTGGGCGGCGGCCAGGAGTGGGTTGCTGGGGTTGACCACCACGGCCTCGGAGGGTCTCTCAAACAGCTCCCGGGGGTGACGCATCAGGTATTGGTCGAGGGCATCATCGCCCGCCACCAAGACCACCAACGAACTCTGGCCACTGCGTCCGGCCCTTCCTGCCTGCTGGCGGAATGCGGCCATCGTGCCCGGGAAGGTCGTGATGACGGCGGCGTCGAGGCCCCCGACGTCGATTCCCAATTCGAGGGCGTTGGTGGCGATGACCCCCGCCAGCTCCCCGCCGAAAAGCCGCGACTCGACCTGGCGTCGTTGCACCGGCGTGTAGCCGGCCCGGTAGGGAGCGATCTCGGAAGCCAGCTCGGGGGGAAGGCGACCGGCCGCCCATCGGTACATGAGCTCGGTGCTCTTGCGCCCGCGGGTGAAGGCGATCACCTTGCCGCCCTCTTTGACCAACTCGGCGAAGAGGGAGGTGGCGTCACCCAGGGCTGAGCGCCGCAGACCCAGTTCGGGGTCGACAAGCCCGGGGTTCCAGAGAGCAAAGCTGCGCTCGCCGGCGGGTGAGTAGTCGCCTTCGATGACCTCGACTTCGAGGCCGGTTAGCTGCTCGGCCAACTCGGCCGCGTTGCCGATAGTGGCCGACGCGAGGACGAGCGTCGGCGAGGCTCCATAGTGCTCACAGATCCGCCGCAGGCGGCGAATGATGAAGGCCACATGTGTGCCGAACACCCCCCGTAGGTGATGTACCTCATCGATCACCACATAGGCGAGGCGATGAAAGAAATCGGACCAGCCGTTGTGGAAGGGAAGGATCCCGATGTGAAGCATGTCGGGATTCGTGAGGATGATGTTCGTGCGGCGTCTGATCTGGGGACGCTCTTCGGGCGGCGTGTCGCCGTCGTAGATGGCGGCACTGACCAGAGGGACTTTGAACGATCGCAGTGACCTTGCTTGATCCTGGGCCAGGGCCTTCGTGGGGTAGATCAAGAGAGCGGTCGACTTGGGCTGAGCGATGATCCGTTCCAGGATCGGAATCTGAAAGGCCAGTGACTTGCCGCTGGCCGTGCCCACCGAGAGCATGGTGTGACGCCCCGCTCTGATGGAGTCGATCGCCCGGGTTTGATGGAGATAAAGGCCATCGATCCCGCGCTCGGCGAGCCGGGTCGCAAGCAGCGGATCTAGGTGGATAGAGCCGAACCGAGCTTCGCGGGGCGGAATCGTGCGTTGATGCGCAAGCTCTTCTTCATCAGCCCAGCGTTTGAGGACAACCGCCGGGTCCCAACCCATCGCGGACTCAGCCTGCTGCCGTCACTGCCTCGGAACGCTTGATCCCGGCGACTTCGTACGCCTCGGCTTCGTCGAGGGTTTCCTTCTCCAGGAGGGCCGCGGCGATGGCATCGAGCTGGGAGCGGTGCTCCTTGAGCACCGTCACCGCGCGCTGGTAGCACTCATCGACGATGCGGCGCACTTCCTCGTCCATCAGCTCCTGGGTTCTTTCACCGACTTCCGAAGCAAAGTACGGCTCGCGGGTCTCGTCGATCAGGGTGATGGGTCCGATGACATCTGACATCCCCCACTTTCCGACCATCGATCGGGCGATACGAGTGACCTGGACCAGGTCGTTCTCGGCGCCGGTGGTGATGGTTCCGAAGACGACATCCTCGGCGGCCCGCCCGCCCAAGGCTCCGACGATTCGACCTTCGAGGTAGTTGCGGTCGTAGGCGTAGCGGTCGGCGTCGGGAGACTGGAAGGTCACGCCAAGGGCGCGGCCGCGGGGGATGATCGAGATCTTTCGGACCGGATCGGCACCGGGAAGGAGCATGCCCAGGAGGGCGTGGCCCGCCTCATGAAAGGCAGTCCGCTCCTTCTCGGCTTCGCTCATCATGATCTGGCGCTCGGTCCCGAGAACGATCTTCTCGAGGGCGTCGGCGAAGTCGGCCATTGTCACCTTCTCGTGATTGCGCCGAGCGGCCATCAGGGCGGCTTCGTTGACGAGGTTGCGCAGATCAGCTCCCACCATGCCTGGAGTGGTCGAGGCGATGGAACCGAGATCGACATCCTCAGCCAGGGGGACATTGCGGGTATGGACTTCGAGGATCATGAGCCGCCCGCGCTGATCGGGTGGGCTCACCGCCACGTGCCGATCGAAGCGACCCGGCCGGAGCAGTGCGACATCGAGCACCTCGGGCCGGTTGGTGGCGGCGATGACGATGACTCCCTCCGATCCGGTGAAGCCGTCCATCTCGGTCAGAATCTGGTTGAGGGTCTGCTCGCGCTCGTCATGACCGCCGAGGGAGACGCCTCCGCCGCGAGTGCGACCGATGGCGTCGAGCTCGTCGATGAAGATGATGGCCGGGGCGACTTTCTTCGCCTCGTCGAAGAGGTCGCGGACCCGGCTGGCGCCCACCCCCACCACCATTTCGATGAACTCGGAAGCCGACATCGAGAAGAAAGGCACGTCGGCCTCGCCAGCCACCGCTCGGGCGAGAAGGGTCTTACCGGTGCCGGGGGGCCCCGACAGCAGCACCCCCTTGGGGATGGCGCCCCCCAGCCGCGTGTACTTGCCCGGATTCTTCAGAAAGTCGACGATCTCGAGCAGCTCAGCCTTGGCATCGTCGATGCCGGCGACGTCATCGAAAGTGGTCCGCTGCGACGAGGCTTCAAAACGCTTGGCCCGGCTCCGCCCGAGCCCGCCGAGGCCCCCCAGTGCCGAGCCGGCCCGCCGCCACATCGAAACGAAGAGCCAGAGCAAGAGGAGGGTGGGGCCGAAGCCGAAGAGCAGCTGTTGCCAGATCGGGCGTTGCTCGGGATCCACCGCCGAGATCTCAACCCCGTTGCCCCGAAGCGTCTCTACCAGCGAGTCGTCCGCCCAGCTTGGCCTCACCGTCGAGAAGGCCTCCGCCATCTCCTCGGGGTTCTCGGGATTGGCCTGCGGTTCACGGAACAGTCCTTCGATGCTGTCACCCTGGGAAAAGACCGTTTCCACCTCACCGTCCTCGACCGCATCGAGAAATTGGCTGTACGAGAGCTCGATCTCGGGCCGGGCAAAGAAGAGCGACGTGAGATACCAGTTCACCGCAAAGAGCACCAGTGCGATGATGAGGAGGCGCCGGTTGGGCGGCCGGCGGAGAAGATTGGGCTGCTCTTCTGGAGGCGATTCCGGCTTCTTGACCCCCTCGACTTTCCAGCCCGGCGGTTTCTTTTCGCTTTGCGGTGTCGTTCGGCCGGTCATTCGGTGCGGGAATCGTACCGATCGCACCCTTCTAAGGGACCGGATCTAACTTTCGGGCGTGATCTCCAATG
The DNA here is from genome assembly GCA_025922945.1 of Acidimicrobiia bacterium. GTDB lineage: Bacteria > Actinomycetota > Acidimicrobiia > Spongiisociales > ZC4RG35 > JACCTH01. Next base: position 4,748 of record JAICGW010000053.1, read on the forward strand.
GCCGCATACTCGGGATGCTCGCCGAAATGGTGCGCCTGATGACGATCGACGAAGGCACCTCCCAGGCCTTCAAAGTGCGAGCGTACGAGAACGCCATCCACGGCATCGAGGGTTACTCGGGCAACGTTGCCGACCTCGACGCCAAATCGATGGCGGGGATCAAGGGAGTGGGGGCATCTATTGCCGCTCGCATCGTCGAGTTCGTCGATACCGGCTCAGTGAAAAAGCTGGACGAGTTGCGGAGTTTGTATCCGGTGGAATTCGTGGAGTTGTTGAAGATCCCCGGCCTGGGCCCGAAGACGCTGAAAATGCTGCGAAGCGAGCTCGGCATCGGGAATCTCGACGACCTCAAAGCCGCTCTCGAGCGAGAGGCGCTTCGGGCTCTGCCCGGAATGGGGAAGACCTCTGAGGAAAAGATCGCTCGGGCGATCGAGCGGTTGGGATTACACGGCAAGGATCGGCGGACACCGATCGCCGAGGCCTGGCCGGTGGCCGTCGGATTGGCGACCGAGCTGGCCGCGATCGATGGGGTCACAGCGGCGGTCCCGGCCGGCTCCCTGCGTCGCCTGGCAGAGACCATCGGAGATATTGACATCGTGGTGGCGACAGACGACGCCCAGCCGGTCATGGATGCGGTTTCGAGTCATCCATCAGCCCAATCGGTGGTCGGCCGCGGGGAGAAGAAGACCTCGATCATCACTCGGTCGGGAATCCAGATCGATGTTCGGGTGGTGGCCCCTTCCCAACTGGGAGCCGCCCTTCTCTACTTCACCGGTTCGAAGGCCCACAACATCTCGCTCCGCCAGCGAGCGATCGATCGTGGGTGGCTGCTCAACGAATACGGACTATTCGAGGACCAGGTGGTCATCGCCGCCGACACCGAAGAGTCGATCTACCAGGCTCTCGACCTCCCACTACTCCCTCCTCCCATCCGCGAGAACAGTGGTGAGATCGAGGCGGCCGCCAAGGGAACCCTTCCCGCCCTCGTCTCACTCGGCGAGATCAAAGGCGACCTTCATTTTCACTCCGATCGCTCGGGCGATGGTCGCTCGACCCTGGAGGAGATGGTGGCTGCGGCCGCCGCTCGTGGCTATCACTATTTGGCGATTACCGAGCACGGTGAGGACCTCGCCATCAACGGGTCGAGCCGAGAGCAGATGCTCGCTCACCGCGGGCGGATTCGGACGCTCAACGAGCAGTACCCGGATATGACGCTGCTGTACGGATGCGAACTGAATATCAGTCCCACTGGGGAGCTCGACTACGACCTCGATTTCCGATTGCTGTTCGACTGGTGCGTCGCCTCGGTCCATTCCTCCTTCGATCTCGGCGCCGAGCAGCAGACCGCGCGTCTTTTGCGGGCAATGTCCGATCCGGCCGTCAATGTCATTGGCCATCTCACGGGTCGCTACATCGGGCGGCGGCCGGGAATCGAACTCGAACTCGAGGCAGTGCTCGAGGGACTGGCCGTTTCAGGCGTGGCCCTGGAAGTCAACGGCGCTCTCGATCGTCTGGACGCGTCCGCAGAGACCATTCGCCGAGCGGTAGGGGCAGACGTGAAACTCGTGATCTCGACCGACTCCCACCACACTTCCGACCTCCGTCGCATGGAGTTTGGGGTGGCAAACGCCCAACGGGGCTGGGCGGCGGCGGCCGATGTGGTCAATACCCTCGACTCCCCGACCTTCCTCGAGTTCGCCCGCTCCCGCCGCTAGCCGCGTAGGATCGCGCCGCCCAAGATGGAATGATTTGGCCGGGGGTTGTTACGCAAGAATGAAATGGTTGGTTGTCGCGCTCGTCCTCTCCGCCTGTAGCCCGGCGGTGACCGAGACGGTGACACCCCCATCGCCACCACCGACCACTACCCCTACCTCTGCTCCCAGCACGACCACCGTGCCACCCGCCCGGCCGACCCGGCTGCGAGGGGGAGGGACCGCTTGGCGCCAAGCGGTCGCCAACGTCTACGGACCAGCCTGTGACGGCGATCGGTTGCTGGTACCTCCCGAGATGAGGGAGTGGGCGACGGCAAAGGACTGTCCCGTCGATGGCCTGGCCGCGAGTGCCATGATCGCCGGCACCACCGTCGCGGTGGCGGTGCTCGGAGACGACGTGCTTTACGGCTTCGATCAGGGGAGCGGCTTCCAAATCGTCGCCGCCCGGGTGCCATCGCTGGAGGCCGCCTACTACGGCGCTCTTCCCAAGACAGTGGCGGTGATCGGCTCCGATGCTCGGCCCGGCGAGGAGGCCGCCTCTTCACGGGCCGACAGCATCCACATCTTCACCCTCGATGGCCAGGGACGGGGGGCGATAGTCGGAGTCCCCCGCGACTCGTGGGTCGATTACGCCGGCGGAGGAAGAGGGAAGATCAATGGCTCGCTATCGCTGGGGGGGCCCGACCTCTTCCTCCAGACCCTGGCCAACGTCACCGGTCTCAACTATGACGGCTATCTCCTCACGGGGTTCGAGGGCTTCCAGGAGTTGTGGGGAAATGTCCTCGGCGGAGCCAACCTGGAACTGGACTCCGGTCTGGTTGACCGCTCTTCCGGGGCGAACTTCAGCGCCGGGTTTCAATACTTCAACGGCCCCCAGGCGCTCTCTTTCGCCCGAGCCCGGAAAAACCTCACGGGAGGTGACCTGCAACGGTCATTGAACGGCGGAGTGCTGTTGCAGGGGGCGCTGAGCACCGCTCAGCACCTCGGACCGCTCGCCCTCCCGTCCCTAATGCAACGAGGCTGGCCCTGGCTGGTCACAGATCTCACCGCCGGCGAAATCCTCGCCCTCGCCGCCCTTGCCACGGATACGCCCCTTACGGCCCTCGCCAACGCCGTGGCGCCGGGAAGGATCGGCACCGCCGGTGCCGCCTCGGTGGTCTACCTCACGTCCGGGGCCGGGGAGATGTTCGGCGATCTCGTCGATGGTTCCCTCGGAACTTAAAGCGATGAATTCCGATCGGGAGTTGATCACCGGAGAGACGGTGTCCGCCGACGACCTGGCGGCGATGATGTCTGAATTCTTCGGCCACCGGCAGCCACCGGTAACGGCTCGCGCCGACGAGGGCTCTGTCACCCGCCTGGTCAACTGGGGCGGCCGGGAACGCCTCGTCACCTTCAATGACACGACCCGACTTGGCCGGCGACCGCGGGCGCTCGACGCGGCACTGAAGCGGGGCCTGCCGGTGGTCGCATTGATCCGCCACGGCCGCACCGCCGCCAACCTGGCGGGGCGCTGGCAAGGCAGCATGGATGACGTGCTTGATGAGATTGGCGAGAAGCAGGCGGCCGCTCTTTCCGGTTGGTACGGTGGTTTGGAATCGGTCTGGACCTCGCCGGCGCGGCGGGCGGCGGCCACCGCGGCCGCTCTGCACTCGACGCCGAGCCATCACCCCGATTTGGTGGAGCTCAATTTCGGGAAGTGGGAGGGTCTCACCACCGAGGAGATCCGGGCCACGGGAGGGCTCTTCGATCAGATCTTCGTTGATGGAAGCGATCATCCCCGAGGCGAGACCGGAGAGACCTGGGCCCTTCTCGAGCGACGCATGCGCAAGGCTCTCGAAGAGATCGAGCCGGCTGGAGGAAAGATCACCGGAGTTGTCACCCACGGCGCCGCGATCCGGGCGGTAATCACCTCTCTCGCCGACGGGGGATGGCGGGGTGCCGCCAGCCTCCTCACGCCCGCCAACACGTCTGTCACCCATTTGGTGATGGGGGATAACCCAACCGTGGTCGATTACGGGCTGGCGCCCCATCTGGACGACTCGCTGCGATGACGCGTTACGACTCGCGTCGCTATGCGCTCATCAATCGCTGGAACCCGCGCAACTTCGAGATCATCCGCGATTGGGTCAAGCCAAAGCCCGGTGATCGGGTCCTCGACGTCGGTTGCGGTAGGGGACATTTGGTGAATGCGTTGCGATCGGTGGGGATCGATGCCGAGGGCATCGATCTCAATCCCAATGCGGCCGAGGTGGCGATGGTGCCGCAGGTCAAGACCATGTCGGCAACGTCACTCGACTACGTCGACGGATACTTCGACGCCATCGTGTCCTTCCACGCGGTCGAGCACATCCCTGATGTCAGAGCGGCACTCGGCGAGATGGCCCGCGTGGTGCGGCCCGGCGGCAAGGTCTTGTTGATCTATCCAGCTGAGCCGGTGCGCGGTTTGTTTGCCGTTCCAACTGCGGTGATCCTGCACGGCAACCCCCTCAAGGCTCGACAGGTTCACATCCACAAGCTCAACCCCGGTCGGGTAGAAAAGTTGCTCTGGGGCGCCGGGCTCACTCCGCTCCGATCCCAACGTCGTCTCTGGCCCTCACCCGAATACGCCACCCTGTCCGAGAAGCCAGCCGACCCAGGGCTGTAACCGTTGCCCAACGACGGTTACCGCCCACAGAAGGGAGCTCTCCGATCGACGCGTTGATCGTTCTTGCCGGCGGTAGCGGAACTCGCATTGGCGAGACGGAGAACAAGGTTTACACGAATGTCGCGGGCCGGCCCGTCCTTTGGTATCCATTGCAGGCGGCGGCCCACTTCGCGGAACCGGTGAGAGTCGTGGTGGTGATTCGCCCGGAGGATGAACACCGCGTATCCGCCTTGGCGGCCGAGATCGGGGTCCGACCAACGTTGGTGCGCGGAGGACCGACCCGACACGCCAGCGAACGGCAGGGAATCGAAGCCGTCGCAGACGAAGTCGGAGGCGACGGGTTGATCGGGATCCACGATGGGGCGCGCCCCTTTCTGACGGTCGATCTCTGGCAATCCTGTGCGGAGGCGGCTAGCGCCCACGGAGGTGCGGTCCCAACTCTCGACGCCGGCCCGCTCTATCGCCTCAAGCGAGATGACCTGTCAGCGCTGACAAGTGGAGTCTGCAGAGCGCAGACTCCCCAGGTTTTTCGGGGTGGAGAACTGCTGCAAGCGTTTCGTCGGTCAACGGGGGCGACACCTGATACAGCGGAGACCATGTTGCGCCATGGCAACCTGGCGATCGCGGCCGTGCCAGGCGACCGCCGCAACATCAAGGTGACCTATCGGGCCGATCTGGATCGAGCATCTCGGCTCGCCGGGTCGTGGCGAGCAGGCCGGTGGTTAATTTGAAGGCGGCCCTTGCGGCCGTCTTTGGTAGAGCCAAATCCAGAGGCCAACGTGGGCGGCGATCCCCACGCCCAAGACCACAGCCACGATCGGATAACCAAGGATCAGGGCCACTATCGACGCCACCACTGCCCCCGCCACGAGCGTGGTTCGAACTCCGTTGAGGGGACCGAACATCAGGCCTTCTTCGCCGTCTTTTTCTTGGAAGTCGTGGCCGACTTGCGAGCCTGCTTCTTGGCGCCGCTCTTCTTCGTCGGCGATGCTTTCTTGGCTGATGACCTGGCCTTTCGGGTCCGGGACCCATCCTCCGAGGCGAGACGATCCCGGCGGGCCGCCAGCAACTCGAGGGCCCTGGCCAGGTCAATCTTCTCGTCGTCGTCACCAGTCCTCAGCGAGGCGTTGACCTCCCCATCGGTCACATACGGGCCGTAGCGCCCGCTCCGCACCGAGATCGTCTTCCCATCGGCGGTGACGCCGATTTCCCGTCCGGAAGTGCCAGCCTGCCCGCCGCGCCCTCGCCGGGTCGGAGGCTGGCTAAACAGCGCCAGCGCCTCGGCGAGGTCAACCGTGAAAAGCTGTTCTTCGGTTTGCAGGGAACGATTCTCAGATCCCCGACTCAGGAAAGGGCCGTACCGGCCATTGAGAGCCATTATCTCCTCACCGGTCTCAGGATCGATACCCACTAGTCGGGGGAGGGTGAGAAGTTGCAGGGCTTCTTCGAGTGAGATGGAGTCGAGGCTCATGGCTTTAAAGAGCGACGCCGTCTTCGGTTTTTCTTTGCCGTCGCCCTCACCCAGTTGAACGTAGGGTCCAAACCGACCCGTTTTGGCGATGACCGTGAGACCGCTCTCGGGATCGGTGCCCAATATCTTCTCGCCGGAGGGCTGCTCTTCGAGCAACTCGACCGCCTTCTCGATCGTGAGCTCGTCGGGAGGCAAATTGTCCGGGATCGAGGCCCGGTCCTCGAGCCGCTGGATGTATGGGCCGTACCGGCCCACCCGGACGACGATATCCCGGCCTTGTTCGTCGGTACCGAGAGGAATCGAATTGACTTCGCGTGCGTCGATGCTCTCCAAGCGGTCCACCACCTGTTGGCGTAGTCCTTGCGGTCCGAGGTAGAAGCGAGCAAGCCAGGGAGTGGTTTCCTCCTCTCCCTCGGCAATTCGATCGAGGTCGTCTTCCATCCGGGCGGTGAAGGCGTAATCGACGAGGTCTTCGAAGTTTTGCTCGAGCAAGGTCACCACCGCGAACGCGGTGAACGTCGGGATAAGAGCTTGTCCCCTCTTCCAGATGTACCCCCGCTCCTGGATGGTCTCGAGAATCGAGGCGTACGTCGAGGGCCGGCCGACTCCCAGTTCCTCCAACTGACGAACCAATGACGCCTCTGTGAATCGAGCGGGGGGCTTCGTGCTGTGGCCCGTTGCTTCGAGTTCGACCACGGTTAGGGGGTCGCCCTCGTGCAGCGGAGGTAACGGGGTCTCTTGATCGTCGAGGGCAGCTTCGGGATCATCCGAGCCTTCGACATAGGCCCGCAGGAATCCCGGGAAGGTGATCGTGCGACCGCTGCCGGCGAATTCTGCATCCGTGCCCGCGCTGCTGACTGCTCCGAGCCTTACCGCCACGGATTCTCCAAGGGCGTCTTTCATCTGCGAGGCCACGGTCCGTTTCCAGATGAGCTCGTAGACGCGGGCTTCGTCCTCGCTTACCTCTCGTTCCACCTGGGCGGGCGTTGGGAATCGATCGCCTGCTGGTCGGATGGCCTCGTGGGCCTCCTGGGCGTTCTTCACCTTGTTGACGTAAATGCGGGGCTTCGCCGGCAGGTATTCGGACCCAAACAATGATCCGATCTGGGAACGGGCCGCGGCAACGGCCGACTCCGACAGCGCCGTGGAATCGGTGCGCATATAGGTGATGTAGCCCCCCTCGTAGAGACGCTGGGCGATGCGCATCGTGCGGGAGGCTGAGAAGCGCAGCTTGCGCTGTGCCTCCTGCTGCAAGGTGGATGTGCGGAAGGGGGGGTAAGGGCTGCGTCGGTAAGGCTTCGACTCCACCGAGCGCACCGCAAAATCCGCCCCTTCCAGGCTGGCGGTCAGGGAGCGAGCTGTCGGCTCGTCGATCAGCACCACGCCATCGGTTTGCAGTTGACCGTTGGGTCCGAAGTCGGAACCGTTGGCGACCCGAACCCCGTCGACCGCCGCCAGAGTCGCCGGAAACTGGATCTGGTCGGCTTCGGTGGCGAAGGTCCCAAGAAGGTCCCAGTAGCTGCTCGAGACGAAGCTCATCCGCTCTCGCTCGCGCTCGACAATCATCCGTACGGCCACGCTCTGCACCCGTCCCGCCGAAAGCCCAGTTCTCACCCGCCTCCAGAGGACGGGTGAGACTTCGTATCCGTAGAGCTTGTCGAGAATTCGACGAGCCTCCTGAGCGTCCACGAGCTGCTGATCGATGGCTCGCGGGTTATCGAACGCGGCCTGGATTGCTCCCTCCGTGATCTCGTGGAAAACCATTCGCTTGGGCGCCGTCTTGGGCTTGAGCACTTCCGTCAAGTGCCAGGCGATCGACTCTCCCTCGCGGTCCTCGTCGGTGGCGAGGTAGAGCTCGTCGGCTTTCTTGAGGGCATCCCGGAGCTTCTTTACTTGAGCCTTCTTGGCGGGGTGGATCACGTAATAGGGGACGAACCCGGATTCGACGTCGACCCCGAATTGGGCCCAGTACTTGTCCTGGTGCTCGGCTGGCAGGTCCTTTTTGGCAGCCAGGTCGCGGATGTGTCCCATCGATGCTTCCACCGCCACGTCATCGCCCAGAAAACGGGCGATGGTCCTGGCTTTGGCTGGCGATTCGACGATTACAAGCTTCATTGCGTGGCCGGTTCCCTTTTTTCACTGTCTACCGTCTGGCGTCAACTGTCAAGCTCTAGCTCTGCGGCACATGGACACCATTTCTGAACTGCGTGGCCGGGATCTGATCAGAAAGGGCCCCTTTGCCCGTATCTGGTGGTCGCAGGCGATCTCATCTCTGGGCGACTGGGTGACGCTCTTCGCCAGCTTCGCTCTCGCCGCCAGGATCTCGGGCGGGGGGAGGGGTGCCAGCCTCGGAATCCTCGTCCCGTTGGTCGGGAGGATCCTCCCGGCGCTGGCACTGGGATTTGTGGGCGGGGTCCTGGCCGATCGTTGGAGCCGGAAGGCGACCCTGCTGCTGAGCGACCTGGGCCGGGCCGTCCTGGCCGGCGGGTTTCTTTTCGTCGACAACTTCCGGCAGCTATTCGTCCTGACGTTTATCACCGAGCTCCTGTCGATGGTGCGCCAGCCCGCCCGCGAGGCCGTGGTCCCGAATTTGATCCCCGAACGCCATCTGCTGACCGCCAACGGCCTCTCCCTGCTCTCGAACTATGGAACAGCTCCGATCGGGTCGGCCCTCTTCGCCGGTTTGACCGAGGTCGGATCGCGGCTCCCCGAGTTCGGGAGTTTTGGCCCATCTATCGGCGCCGCCTTTGTCTTCGATGCCTTCACGTTCCTGGTCTCGGCGGCGATCGTTCTCTTTACGACCGTTCCTGAAGTCAGGATCCCCAGGGCGCGGCAGGCTCGCACCAGGACCGACTTCCGGGCTCCCTGGCGCGACCTGGTCGATGGCTTTCGCTTCGTCACCCGCCGCGGTCCCATTCGGAGGATGATTTTGGGAATGGCGGCGGGACTGTTCGGAGGAGGGGCTCTATTCGTCATCGGTCAGCCATTCGCCCGCCAGGTGTTGCGGGCCTCGGACTCGGGCTACGGTTTGATCGCCACCTCATTGGGAGTCGGGGTCGGGCTGGGGATGCTCGGGGTGACGATCCTCGGGACGATGAACACCCGCCGTCAGCTGCTCTTCTCGCTGGCTTTGCTCGGTACCGGCATTGCCATCGTCTTCACCGGGTTTGCCAACACCGTCTCGATTGCAGCCGGGTGGACCTTCTTTACCGGCGTCGGAACCGGCGTCGCCTATGTCACTGGCTTCACCCAGCTCCACGCCACCGTTGACGATTCCCTTCGGGGACGTACGTTCGCGGCAATGTTCGCCTTTGCCCGTGTCGCTCTCTTGGTCTCCTTCGCGCTGGCGGGAGTCGGGGCGGCGGCTTTGGATGGTGTCTTGGCCGGTGAGCTCAACGAGGGGATCAGAGCCGTCATCGTCCTCGGCGGTGCAGTCGTCACGGTGGTCGGTGTTGCTGTGCTGTGGGCTTCTCGAGATGAGCTACGAGCTCATCTCAATCACGAGCAGCTGACGACTCTCGCTGAGGCCAGCGATGCCATTACCTGGATGCGGGGCGATCGCAGCGGTCTCCGATCGCGCCGCGACGACCAGGCGGGGCAATGAAAGGTTTCTACCTGGCCCTCGAAGGAGGAGAAGGAGCGGGCAAGACCACCGTCGCCGCCCTGTTGCAAGAGGTGCTCGAGAAGCGTGGCGAGCGAGTCACGCTGGTAAGAGAACCGGGTGGCACCGAACTCGGCGACGCCATTCGCCTGCTGGTCCTGCACTCGGTTGACATGACCCCCTGGGCGGAAGCGATGCTCTTTGCCGCCCAGCGCGCCCAGCTCGTAAACGAAGCCGTGCGACCGGCCTTGGAGCGGGGAGAGATCGTCATTTCCGATCGTTCGCTCTACTCCTCGCTCGCCTATCAGGTCGGGGGGCGGGGTCTTCCGTATCAGGATGTCTGGCAGGCGAATCTTCTGGCCGTTGGAGGCCTCATTCCCGACCTGGTGGTTGTGCTCGGAGTCGATCCCGAGGTTGGTCGATCACGCCAGGAGGTCCCCGATCGGATCGGCCGGGAGCACGATCAATTCCAACGGAGAGTGGCCGAGACATATCGGCAGCTCGGGGCCGCCGACCCCGAACGCGTGACAGTTGTCCCCGCCGGCGACGATCCTGAGGCGGTGGCCAAGGAAATAGCCGACCTCATCGACGCGAAGCGCCGGGGGCATGACTGATCTCGCCGAGGAGGTTGCCTTCTCGCTGATCGGTCATCACGACGTCCTCGCATTTATCGAAAGCGAGCTCAAGAAACCTTCGCACGCTTACCTCTTCGTCGGACCCACCGGCACTGGCAAGGCCACAGTGGCCCGGGAGTTTGCCCGGCTTCTGCTCTGTCCAGAGCACGGGGTCCATGACGAGGCCTGTTCTTCGTGCCGTCGCATCGGTACGGGAAACCATCCCGACCTGGTCATCGTCGAACCAGAAGGGCGAACGTCCCTCGGCGCCGACACAGCCCGGTGGGTGGTGGGGCAGGCGGTGCTGACCCCGGTGGAATCTGACCGGCGCCTCTTCCTTATCGAGGAGGCCGGGCTGATGACCGACCAGGCCGCCAATGCCTTGTTGAAGACGCTGGAGGAGCCGAGTGCGGCCGTTGTGTTCCTGCTGGTGGCGGAGTCGGAGGAAGACTTCCCACCGACGGTGGCCAGCCGTTGTCGCATCATCCGAGTGGGAAGAGTGCCGGAGGACGATCTGACCGCGGCGTTGATGCAGCGGGGGATCGAGGAGGAGAAGGCGAGGGTCTTGGCCTTGGTGAGCGGCGGACGGCCTGGTTTGGCCCTTCAGCTCGCCGGCCAGCCCCAGATCGCCGAGTTGCGACAGGCCTGGCTGTCGGTACCGAGCCGGCTCAGCGCCCGTCCCGGAGACTCCATCACCATGGCCGAGGAGATGCTGGCCCGAATCGACCCGCTGGCGACTGAGGTCGCCTCTTCCCAACCGACGGCCGATCAGCGCGACCGGGCCAAGCGCCGGGCGAGCCAGTCGCTGCTGGCCGGTGGACTCGAAATCATGGCTTCCTTCTATCTCGACTCGGCCTCGCTGCAGCTGGGAGGTCCGATCCGCAACACCGATGTTCCCCTCCCCGAGCTGACCCGGTCCTCACCGGCGCGGGCGGTGGCCGCCTCCCATCAGGTACTGGATGCCATCGTCGATCTGGCGGGCAATCTGCGCCCGGTCCCGGTGTTGGCGGCCCTGTTCTCGTCTCTGGCCGGCGACTAAAA
>JAICGW010000054.1 GCA_025922945.1 Acidimicrobiia bacterium
CGCTGCGGAGGCATCGGCTTCGATTTCGATGTGGGTGGATCGGTAGCCGGTGTTCGCCACCCGGAAAACGAGGCCGTCTTGCTCTACCTCCGCCCCGAAGGCGGTCATCACCTCCACCGTCGACTCGAGGTAGGGCGCCGAGACCGGCGGGCCCCTCATCTCGATTTCAAGTGGTCCGGTCGCCATGGGTGCTACCAGCAACAAGGCGGTGACGAACTGGGATGATCGGGAGGCGTCGACGGCAACCCTTCCCCCGGGGAGTTCGCCCTGGCCGCGGATGGACAGGGGCAGGCCCCCGTTCGTGGTTTGGACCTCGATGCCGAGCGAAGAGAGGGCGGCGGCCAATTCGCGAAAGGGCCGCTGCGGGAGGCGTCCCCTCCCGGTGATCTGCACAGGCCCCGTCGCCAGTGGGGCTAGCGCCGCCAGGAACCGGGCCGTGGTTCCCGACTCGATGGCGTCGATCGGCTTCGGCGGGGTTTCGAGCACACCCCCGCGGCCCAGCACCAGCCAGGGATCATCGGCGTCGTCGATCGGGACGCCGAACATTGAAAGCCCATCCCTCATGGCCCGGGTGTCATCCGCTGCAAGAGGCCCGATGAGATGGCTCACTCCCCCTCGGGCCAGAGCTGCGGTGACCAGCGCTCGGTTGGTCAGGCTCTTCGAACCTGGGGGTCTCACCACTGCCTCCACCGGCCGCCGAAGGGGCGTGATCACCGCCGGAGAACTCACGGCGATCAGCTTACGGCTGACTCCCCGCCGCCCCGTGACCGGCCGCCAGATAGAGCTTTCGGACCTCGTCGTTTCCGAGCTGCCGCCAGGAGCCGGGCCGGAGCGTCTGATCGCGAAGGGGCCCGATCGCCACCCTGACCAACTTCACAACTGGATACCCGAGTACCTCCAGCATCCTCCGCACCTCGCGATTGCGTCCCTCCCCCATCACCAGCTCGAGCTGGCTACGTTTGGGCGACCTGGCCAGCAGACGAGCGGCGATCGCCCGGGCGACTCCATCCTCGAGTTCGATCCCTTCCTTGAGCTGTCGCAAGGCGGCCGGACCCGGTTGTCCAGAGATTTCCACCAAGTAGGTCTTGGTGACTCCGAACCGGGGATGGGTGACTGCGTTGACCAAATCCCCGTCATTGGTGAGGAGCAGCAGCCCTTCACTCTCGTAGTCGAGCCTGCCCACCGGGACTACCCGCGGCGTGTCGGGGACCAGCTCCACAACGGTCGGACGACCTTCCGGATCAGACGCCGTCGAGACAACGCCCGGCGGTTTGTAAAGGAGGTACGTGACATGCTCGGGAGCGACTGGCATGGGAATCCCGTCGACTTCGACCCGATCGACCGCCGCGTCCACCCGGTCGCCGAGGCGCGCGACCCGACCATTGACGGTAACCCGACCGGCCGCGATGAGGTCTTCGGCGGCCCGCCTCGACATCAGCCCGGCGGCAGAGATTGCCTTCTGCAGGCGGTCCCTTGGGTCCGAGGTCATCGACCAGGCCGGAACGTCTCCTCGAGAGCCTCCATCACCTCGGCCGGAGGAACGTGGTCGGCGAGCGGAGGGAGCTCCTCCAGCCGGTTCACTCCCAGTTTCTCGAGGAAGAGCGCGGTGGTGCGATAGACCGCCGGATTACCGGGGCCAGGGAGACGGGCCGACTCCTCGATAAGGCCGAGACGTTCCAGGGTGTGAATCGAAGATTCGGAGTCGACCCCGCGGATTTCAGCGACCTGGCCTCGTGAAACCGGTTGCCGGTAGGCGATGACGGCCAAGACCTCAAGCGCGGCAGCGCTGAGCCGCTTGGCCCCCGCCGTCGACGCGAAGCGCTCGAGGAATTCGAAGGCGTCAGGGTGGGAATAGAGGCGCCAGCCTCCCCCGGTCTGGCGCAGCACCAACCCCGAATCGCGCCCGGCCAGATCGGCCGCCAGGGCATCGAGCTCCTCGGTCACTTTCGTCAGCGGTAGCTCGAGGACTTCGGCCAGCTCCTCAATCGGAACGGGGGCTTCGGCTACGAAAAGCACAGCTTCGAGAACGGCCCGGGGCGTCATCAGGCGGACTCCGTCAGATCGACAACGGATTGGGGCTGCGATCGTACTTTGATAGCGCCGTCCCAAGACTCCTGCTGCACCGACAGGAGTCCCCAGCGGGCCAGCTCGAGCAGAGCCAGGAAGTAGGCCGCCACATCGACTCGGCGCCGACAATGGGAAACGAGGTCTTCGAACGTCGATTCGACGACCGCCGACATCCGGGAGCGGATGTCCCCCATCGCTTCCTCGACTGAGGGGAGCTCGAGGTCTAGGTGGTCGAGATCCGGCGCGGCTTCGGCCCGGGCCAGGACCCGGCGGGCGATCTGAACCAGACCGCCGCTGTCGAGTGGGAGTCGGATCTCGGTGGGACGGGGGGGAATGGTTTGATCGAGACCGCTCACCCGCGGCACGTAGAGCTGGCCTTCCTCGAATCGCCGCAGAAAAACCGCGGCAACATCTTTGAAGGTGACGCACATGAGGAGACGGGAGAGAAGCCGATCGCGCTCTTCCATCAATGCCAACTCCTCGTCGACGTCGAGATCGCCGCCGCGGGGTAGTAGGTGGGAAGCTTTCAATTCGATCAAAGTGGCGGCGATGAGGATGAACTCGCTGGTCACCTCGAGATCGAGGGAGCGCATCTCATCGAGGTATCCGACGTACTCCTCAACCAGGCCGGTGAGACTCACCTCGGCAATGTCGACTTGATGTCTGGTGATGAGCTGCAACAAGAGATCGAGCGGTCCCTCGAAGACCGCGGTCGAAACTACGTAGCTCATCGCCTAATCAAACCACTCTTGCGTAGAAATACCCGGGATTGGGGGCGCGATCCTACGCAAGAACGAACGAGGCTCAGTGATCGCTCGCCACCAGGATTTCCCATGTGCTGGCATCGATCTCCAACGGGCGGGCGGCATGGTGCGACCTGGCAAACACCACTACCAGCGGCTCTGCACCGAGTTCGGAAAGCTCCTCGGCGGCCAGCTCTCCATGACGAATGTAGAGGTCGGCCCGACCTCCCTTCCGACCGATCAGCCGCCCCAGACCGAGCTTTGACAATCCGGTTACGAGCGATCGTCCAATGATGTTTAGTCCCGAGTGCCGCTTCCCGACGTCATGCAGCAGGGCCGCCCGAATCACCTCCCGGCGGTCGGCTATCTGCGCGGCCACGCGACTGGCCGAGAGGTATCCGTGCCGCTGATCGACCACCGGTTGGTCGAAAAACGCGCCTTCTTCGCTGCCTTCTATCCACTCACGGACGCGTGCAACCTCGGCAGGGGTGAGGGGTTTTGACCAGAGGCTGCGAGTGAATCTGCCGACTAGGTGCGGCCAGGAACCCTGGGTCAGGAAGCGAGTTTCGACTTACAGTCGATGCAGAGGGTCGCTTCCGGACGAGCCTCGAGCCGGGCGGCGCTGATGTCACGTCCGCAGTTCTCGCACTTGCCGTATTCCCCGCTGTCGAGACGGGCGAGGGCGCCATCCACCTCGTCGAGCTGCTTCTTGAGGTTGTCGACCAACCCCAGCACCTCGGTCCGCTCAGCCGTGGCGGCAGCGGCGTCGGCGAAACCGTCGCCAAACACGACGTCGGAACGCAGCTCACCGGTTTCCTCGGAGCCGAGCTCTCCGAGTTGGTGGACCAGGCGTGTGCGCGCCTCAGTGAGGCTGGAGCGAACGGAATCCAAGTTGATAGCAGTCATCGATTGTCACCGACTTCGGGGGTGGGATAGGTAAAAGACCTCAACCAGGTGTTGTGGCGAGACCCTGGTGTAGACCTGGGTGGTAGAGATTCTAGCGTGGCCAAGCATTACCTGAACAGACCGAAGATCGGCGCCGCCCTCGACCATGTGAGTGGCGGCGGAGTGGCGAAGAGTGTGAGGCGAAACGGTCGCCGGGTCGATTCCGACCCGGGCAGCATGATGGCGGACGATGCGAAACGCCGACTGTCGACTCAAGCGACCACCGCGACGATTGAGAAATAGCGCCTCGGAGGCCGCCCCCGGCTTGGAGATCGCCAACCGGTCCGGCAACCAGGCAAGCACCGATGCGGTCGCGCTCGACCCCAACGGCACCAGCCGCTGCTTGTCGCCTTTACCCGTCAGGATGACGGTCTTTGCCTCCAGATCGAGTGCGGGCAAGTCGACTCCTACCGCCTCCGACACCCGCGCCCCGGATCCGTAGAGGAATTCGAGCAGAGCTCGATCCCGTCTCCCGCTGAGCGCACCCACGTCAGGCGCCTCGACCAGGGCGAATGTCTGCTCAACCGTTAGCGCCTTCGGAAATGACTCCCGGGGCTTGGCTGGATCGAGGAGACGAGTGGGGTCCTCGAGAGCAAGTCCCTCGGAGACGAGAAAGCGATGGAGCCCTCTCACGGCCGCCACTTTGCGGGCGACGCTGGCCGGCGCCAGGCTCCGCCGATGTAAGTGATCCACGAAGTCATCGATATCGGACGGGTCCGGTTCTTTCTCGCCAAGGAAATCCAGGTACTGATCGAGATCGCGCCGGTATGCGGCGATGGTGTTGGTCGAAAGTCCCCGCTCGGCGGTTAGGGAGGAGAGGTAGTCCTCCACGCCCGGACGCAGCCCCGTCATGCCGCTTCCACTGTCACCGGCCGGCGAGGGCTGATTCGGGATCGACGTACTTTGTCCCCAGGCTCTGGGAGACCGCCTCGTGGGTGACCTGGTCGTCAACGATGTTGACCCCGCCCTTGAGTTCGGGAAACCGAGCCATCGCTTTGCGAACGCCTTGATTGGCCAGGGCGATGACGTAGGGCAGGGTGGCGTTGGTGAGGGCATAAGTTGAGGTATGCGGAACGGCCCCGGGAATGTTGCCGACGGCGTAATGAATGACGTCGTGAACCGTGTAAACGGGATCCTCGTGTGTTGTCTCCCGGCTCGTCTCGAAACAACCGCCTTGATCGATCGCCACGTCCACCAGCACCGATCCCCGTCTCATGTCTCGCACCATGGCCTCGGTGACGAGCTTGGGGGCCGACGCCCCAGGAACGAGGACGGTGCCGATCACCAGGTCAGCGGAGACGACCTCTTGTTCGATGGTGAGGCGATTGGAGGCGATCGTCGTCAACCTGCCCTGATAGATCGAGTCCAGCCACCTCAGCCGGCTCAGGTCACGGTCGAGGACTACCACCTCCGCCTGCATCCCCACCGCGATTGCGGCGGCGTTGGTGCCGGCGATTCCGCCGCCGATCACGACTACCTTCCCAGGCCGCACGCCGGTCACCCCACCGAGCAACACTCCCCGGCCCCCCTGCGCCTTCTCAAGGAAGTAGGCACCGACTTGGGTCGCCATCCGGCCCGCTACCTCCGACATTGGAGCCAGCAAAGGGAGGCTGCGATCGGGGAGCTGGACAGTCTCATACGCCACGCACACAATCCCCCGTTCCCGGAGCCCGGTTGCCAGTTTCGGATAAGCGGCGAGATGGAGGTAGGTGAAGAGGAGAGTGCCCGGACGGAACATCGCCACCTCGGCTGGCTGCGGTTCCTTGACCTTCAAGATCATCTCCGCCTCACCAAATACGTCTTCGGCGCTTGAGACGATGCGGGCCCCCTGGCCTTCGTACTCCTGGTCCCGAATTGCCGAGCCCTCCCCCGCCTGAGCTTCGACCAAAACCGAGTGCCCTTGTTCGACCAGCTCGCGCACTCCCACGGGAGTGAGCGCAACTCGATACTCAGCCGTCTTGATCTCAGCCGGGACCCCGATGATCACTGATGGCTCCTTTGTCTTGCCCAGAGCAGGATTGCAATCTGGGTCTTGGCATCCGCGATGACGCCACGCTCGATGCTATCGAGAGCTTGATCGAGCGCCATGGTCACCACCTCCATCCCTCGCTCCTCGGCTCCATCGGGTTTGCGCTCCCCAAACCGGAGACCGGTAGCGGCGTATATGTCGATCGTCTCATCCGTATATCCCGGCGACGGCAGCATCTTCGTCAAGTGCTTCCATTCGGCGGCGCCGGCCCCGATCTCTTCGGCCAACTCTCGCCGGGCCGCCGCTTCCAGGTCTCTCTCTGCCGGATCCAACTTTCCGGCCGGTATCTCGAGCAGTCGCCGCCCGGCGGCCGTTCGATACTGGGAAACCAGCCACACCTTCGCTCCCTCCACGGGAAGAATGGCGATTCCTCCCGGATGGCGGACCACGTCACGGGCGACAGAACGGTCTTCGTCGATGAGATAACGACGGTCGTAGGAGAGAAATACGCCGCTGGCCAGGCGGCGGTGGCCAAGAACCGAGAGGTTCACTCCCGGGTCAGTTGCTCGACGTCGATCTCAGCGTCGCTGGGAGCGGGCCGCTGAATTGCAGCCCTGACCAGTCCGACAAAAAGGGGATGGGGAACATCGGGGCGGGACTGAAACTCGGGATGGGCCTGAGTGGCAACGAAGAAGGGGTGGTCGATCAGTTCGATGAATTCGACGAGGTTGTCGTCTGGAGAGAGTCCGGAGAGTCGCACACCGACCGACTCGAGATCCCGGCGATAGCGGTTGTTGACCTCCCAACGATGTCGATGGCGTTCGTAGACGACCTCCTGGCCGTACAGCGATCGCACCTTGCTCCCCTCGTCGAGTTTGGCCGGATAACGCCCCAGCCGCATGGTGCCTCCCATGTCGGCCACGCCGTGCTGGGATTCCATCAAGTCGATCACGGGATGGGAGGTGGTGGGATCGAACTCGGTGGAGTTCGCATCCGCGTACCCCAGTTCGGCCCGGGCGATTTCGATCACGGCGCACTGCAAGCCGAGACATAGGCCGAGGAACGGCACCCCGTTCTCGCGCGCATACCGAATGGCTGCGATCTTCCCTTCTACTCCCCTCGAACCAAAGCCGCCCGGTACGACGATGCCGTCGATTCCCTCTAGATAAGACGCGGCCAGCAGTCCGGTCATCTCCTCAGACGGCACCCATCGCAGATCGAGCTGACGCCCGAGGGCGGCGGCAGCATGACGGAGCGACTCGACCACTGACAGATAGGCATCGGGCAGATCGACGTATTTGCCCACGATCCCGATCGAAACCTTCTCGGTAGCCGAGCGGGTCTTTTTGACCATCTCTTCCCATTTGCTGAGGTCGGCGGGGCCGGTCGTCAGCCCCAGGCGTTCGCAGATCACCGCGTCGAGCCCTCCCCGATTCAGTACCAGCGGTACCTCATATATGTCGTCGGCGTCGGGAGCGGCGATGACTGCCTTGGGGGCGACGTCGCAGAAAAGGGAGATCTTGCGCCGGACGTTGTCGTCGATTGCCCGATCGGATCGAACCACGATCACATCAGGATGGATTCCGTGGCTGCGGAGCTCGGCTACCGAATGCTGGGTGGGCTTGGTCTTGAGCTCGTCGGAGCTGGCGATGAAAGGTACCAGTGTCACGTGGACGTATTGCACCTCGCTTCGTCCGACATCGTTCCCGAACTGACGGATAGCCTCGAGGAACGGAAGACTCTCGATGTCGCCCACCGTTCCCCCCACCTCCGTGATGACGACGTCGATCTCCTCGCCACCCAATTTTCGGATCCGGCTCTTGATCTCGTTGGTGATATGGGGAATGACCTGGACGGTGTCCCCGAGATAGTCCCCGCGCCGTTCCTTTTGGATGACCGAGAGATAGATGGACCCGGCGGTGACATTCGAGCCCCGCCGGAGGGCTTCGCCGGTGAAGCGCTCGTAATGACCGAGGTCGAGATCGGTTTCCCCGCCGTCGTCGGTAACGAAGACCTCGCCGTGCTGGAAGGGGTTCATGGTCCCCGGATCCACGTTGATATATGGGTCGAGCTTCTGGTTGACCACCCGAAGCCCTCGAGAGCGGAGGAGGCGGCCAAGGGAGGCGGCGGTGATTCCCTTGCCGAGCGAGGAGACGACCCCACCCGTGACAAACACGTACTTGGTCACGGAAGGTCAGCGTAACAGCCCCGGCTCACCGCCTCGGTAGCTAGATGCGAACCCAGGGTTCGTAGGGTGGCTGTGCCCCGCTACCAGCCCACAGAATGAAGCAGGGCGTCTCTGACCGATAGAGTCTCCCCCGGTGGAGGTGTTGATTTCGCTCCTGCGAAGGGCGGGGGTACGAGAGGACCAGCGCCGGCGCCTCTCACCCGGTGAGATCCTGATCAAAGAAGGCGAAAGCCAAGACACCGTCTACGTCCTGGTCCAAGGTCGGCTGCTGGTCTCACGAGTACTGGGCGCGGCACCGATCACGCTTTCCACCATCACGCAACCGGGAACCATCATCGGTGAGATGGTCTCGCTCGGAGAGTCCGTCCGCACCGCCACGATCATTGCCTCGGAAGCAAGTGAGGTCATCGCGCTTCGACCTGAGGAACTAGACGAGGTCCTGGCGTCTCATCCTGAGTTTGCTACCGAGTTTGCCCAGGTGACGTCCCGACGGGCGGAAGAAGACGAGCTGGCGGAACTGATGGCTGACCATTTCGGCTTGGTTGATGACGAGCGGCTCGCATGGGTGCTATCCGAAGTCGAGTGGCACCGACTCTCACGCGGCGACGTCCTGATGACCGAAGGGGAGGGGTCCGACGCGATCTACTTCGTCGTCCGCGGCCGCCTCCTTGCCACCCGATTCGATTCTGACCTTGGTGGCCAGACGCGCCTGGCTGAGATCGGGCAAGGGGAGGTAGTAGGTGAGACTGGAATTCTGAGGCAGGCACCGAGGAATGCCACCATTACGGCGCTGCGAGACACGGTCCTTGCTGGCTTGAAGGAGAAGGATTTCTACGAACTCGTCGAGAGTCGGCCCCAAGTCATGCTCGAGGTGTTCCGTCGGATCCTCGACAGGACCGACGAAGTCAGGAACTCGTCACCGGGGAGGATCCTGGCGATAGCCGTGATCGGTGACGGGAACGGCGACCGGATCCTCTCGGGTCTGGAGGCGAGCCTCAAACCTTTCGGCCCGGTCCAATGTTTAGGGGCAGAGAGAGTTGGCTCAATTCTCGGCTTGCCGGCCGCGGCTGACGCAGAGCGGGGAGAGCTGGGCGATGTGCGTGTTTCACGGCTGCTGCACGAGGCAGAGATCACCGCCGATCACTTGCTCCTCGATGTGGGCACCAGGGAGGGACGCTGGTCACAGCGTTGCTTGGAAATGGCTGACCGCGTCGTCGTCTTCATTTCGGCGCATCCGAGTGAGAAGGAGCAGGCCCAGGTTGATGCTCTGATTGGTCGCTGTCCCAACGAACTGAGGCGAATTCTCGTGCGAGTCCACCGAGCCGGGGCCGAGCCCCCGACTGGATCGGCCGCCTGGTTGGATCGGTTTGCGGCTGACGAGATGTTGCACGTCATTGATGGATCATCAGCAGATATGGCGCGGGTAGCCCGAGTTGTATCTGGACGAGGGACCGCCTTGGTACTCAGCGGAGGCGGGGGTCGCGGCTTTGCCCATATTGGGGTTAACAAAGCTCTCCAGGAGCTCGGCATCCCGATTGACATCGTCGGGGGCACCTCGATTGGTGGAGTCTTCGCGACTGTCATCGCCGATCTGATGCCGGTCGACAAGCTCATCGAGTGGTCGAGCCGCCATTTTCCCAAGGTGATGGACTACACGATTCCGTTGGTCTCCTTGATCAAAGCCAGTCGTATCGCCACAGCCGCGGAGACAACCTTTGGCAAACGCAATATCGAAGACCTGTGGCGTACATTTTTCTGCGTGTCGTCGGATCTAACGGCGTCTCGCCCCTACGTCCATAGACGTGGTTCTCTTGTCCGGGCGATACGAGCCACGAGCGCCATCCCCGGCGTCATGCCACCGGTCCCAGAGGGCGATCACCTGCTTGTGGACGGGGGCGTCCTCAACAACCTACCCATTGATGTCGCCCGAGAATTGGCTCCAGTAGGAAAGATCATCGCCGTCGACGTCGCTCCTCCCCGGGGACCCGGCTCCCATGGCGATTACGGTCTGTCGGTCTCAGGCTGGGCTGCCCTCGGCTCGCGCCTCCGCCGCCGCTCCCGCGTCTACCCGGGAATCTCGGCGGTCCTCATGAGATCGATGATCATCTCCTCCATGCGAGAGCGGGACAGCCAGGTGGCGTCCGGCCTGGCGGATTGTTACCTCGATCTCGACATGCGGGGAGTATCGATTCTCGATTTCAGCGACCCAGCCGCGGTCGCTGCGCGGGGTTATGAGGCCGCGATGCCGATCCTCGAAGCCTGTTTGGAGTCGCTAATTCCTAATTGATTCGCTTCTCGGTGCCGGCCCAGACCTGCTCGCGGAGGACGTATTTCTGAATCTTGCCGGTCGATGTCTTGGGCAGGGCCTCGATGATGTCGACTTCGTCAGGCGCCTTGAACTTGGCCAAGCGTCCCCGCACATGATCGATCAGCTCGCCACCCTCGACCTGCTCCCCCGGCTTGAGAACGACGAATGCCTTCGGCCGCTCGCCCCAGTGATCATGAGGCATCGCCACCACCGCACACTCCATGACCGCCGGGTGGCTGGCTATCGCCTGTTCCACTTCGATCGTCGAGATGTTCTCGCCTCCGGAGATGATGATGTCCTTCTGGCGGTCACGTAACTCGATGTAACCGTCGGGATGCCACACCGCCAGGTCACCGGAATGGAACCATCCTCCTCGGAAGGCGCGAGCGGTGGCCTCGGGGTCGTTGTAGTACCCGGACATGACGTTGTTGCCCCGCATCACCACCTCGCCCATGGTTTTGCCATCCCTGGCCACGTCGTTCATGTCCTCATCGACCACTCGGATGGGATCTGCTCCGATGTAAGCGACTCCCTGGCGAGCCATGAGCTTGATACGCTCCGCGCCCTGTTCCCATCCCGACTGCGGTTCGCATACGGTGTAGGGGCCGTAGGTCTCGGTGAGGCCGTAGACGTGGACCACCTCGGCTCCGAGGTCGCTCATCTGTCCGATGAGCGTGGGACTGGGAGGGGCTCCGGCGGTGGTCACTACGAATCGACGGTCGAAGCGTTGTGCTGACGGATGGTTGGCGAGAGAGATCAGGACGGTCGGAGCCGCATTGAGATGGGTGACGCCCTCGGTGGCGATGAGATCCCACACCAAAGCCGGATCGACTGCCCGCAGGCACACGTTGGTGCCCCCGATGGCGGTGATGGCCCAGGTCGTGCACCAGCCGTTGCAATGGAACATGGGCAACGTCCACAGATAGACCGAGCCTGCGTGGTGATGGGAGTGGATCAGTTCGGCGAGGGCATTGAGATACGCGCCCCGATGGGTGTACTGGACGCCCTTGGGTCGACCAGTGGTACCCGACGTGTAGTTGATCGAAATCGGCCGGTGCTCGTCGTCGACTCGCCACGGCAGCGGCTCGGTACTCCCCCGGCCGAGAAACTCCTCGAAGCCGTCGCCGAGAACGATGGTTTCTTTCACCGCCGGCGGCGGTTTGAAGTCGACCAGCGATTCGAGGAGCGTCGGATCGGCGACGAGCAAGGACGACAACGAGTGATCGAGGATGTATTCGATCTCCGGAGCCGAGAGGCGAATATTGATCGCCACCAGGATCGCTCCCAGCAGAGGCACCGCGAAATGGGCCATCAGCAACTCCGGGAGATTCGGCATCAGGAAGGCAACGCGGTCACCGGGACCGATGCCGCTTGCCTGCAATGCCCGCGCCATGCGGGTTACAGCATCGGCGAACTGGCGATAGTCCAGCCGCTGGTCCCCATAGACGATGGCCTCTTTGTCGGGAAAGACCGCCGCCGACCTCTCCAGGAAGAGAAGTGGAGTGAGTTGAGTTACCGACGTGGGATCAGGACTCATCTGCCTCGCCAAGTGGGTGGGCGCTTCTCGAGAAAAGCTCCGATCCCCTCCTTGGCATCGTCCATCTGGGCGTTGGCCACCATGACGGCTCGGGTCTCCTCGTAAGCCTGATGCTGGTCGACATCCATCTGCGAGTGGAAGGTTCTCTTGCCAAGGGCGATCACCGCCGGCGAGAAGGCGATGATCGACTCGACAAGTTCGGAGACGGCGTCGTCCAGTTGGTCATCGGGAACGACCCGATTGACCAGGCCCCAGTCGAGCGCGGTTCGGGCGTCGATCATTTGCCCCGTGAGCAGCATCTCCATCGCCCGCTTGCGCCCGATGGCTCGAGAGATGGGGACCATCGGCGTCGAACAGAAAAGGCCGATCTTCACCCCGGGCGTGGCGAACCGCGCCGATTCGGCCGCCACCGCCAGGTCGGCCGCGGCCACCAACTGACAGCCCGCCGCCGTGGCCACCCCATGGACCCGGGCGATCACCGGTTGCGGGATGCGAGAAACCGTTTCCATCAGCTCGGTGCAACGAGCGAAGATCTTCTCCAGCTCGGACTCGTCTCCCCCCAGGACCTCGGCGAGATCGTGGCCGGCCGAAAACACCGGTCCGGCGGCGGCGATGACCACGGCCGAGGATTCGGCGGGGAGCGTCGTCAAGGCATCGATTAGCGCTTCCATCATCTCGAGGCCGAGGGGATTTCGGCGATCGGGTCGATTGAGAGTCAGCCATGTGACTCGATCGCGCTGCTCGATCAGTACCAAGGGTTCCACGACCTCATTCTGCCGTTTTCGGGCATCAAACGCGGGACGCTTGCAAGCGCCCCGCGTTCGATGCGCCAAAACCCGAAGAACCTAGGACAGACGGAATTTGGTCTTGACCGTGGTAGGAAAACCGTGATCGTAGAGGGTGAGGAATCGAGCCATCCGGTCGCCCTTCTCGATGTCGACGAAGTTGCCCTGACCAAGAAAGCCGAGCTCGATGCCATCGACGCTTACTCGCACCGGGCGGTCGGAGCTCACCCGGATCCTGATTTTGGAATCCGGCCCCAAAGCGAGCGTGCGATCGAAGAGGGAATGGGCCGCCACCGGGCTCAGTAGAAGCGCTTCGACCTCCGGGGCCACCAGGGGACCCCCGGCCGAGAAGTTGTAGGCAGTGGAGCCGGTCGGAGTCGCGGCTACGAGCCCGTCGGCCCGGTAGGTCAGAAAATCCTCGCCATCGATCATGACATCGAGGAAGACAAGCCGCTGGCTTTGGATCTTCTCGACCACGACATCGTTGATCCCCGCCATGGCCGGACTCTCCCCGTTGATGCGGGCGGCGATTGTGATCCGTTGACGTTCCGTGAGGCGGCCCGAATCGAGCGCCTCCACCACTCGCTCGAGATCGCTAATGCCCGCCTCGGCCAAGAAGCCCACGGTGCCCTGGTTGAACCCGAGGACTGGGATGTCGAGAGCTAGGGACCGGTGAGCCGCCTGCAGCATCGTCCCATCGCCGCCGACGGCCAGCATGACCTCGGGATTGCCGTCGATTACAGGGCGCCCGATCAAGAGGCGGATTGAGTCATCCCCCATCACCTCGTGCCCCCGGGCGGTGAGCAAGTCGAAGAGGCTGCGAGCGAACTCGCGCGACTGGGGGCGGGAGGCATGGACGGTGAGACCGATCTTCATCGCCTGCGCAGCCAGAGGAAGTATTCGCGGTTCCCCGATTCACCAACCAGTGGTGATTCCATGGTGCTGAGGCTATCGAACCCGGCCTGCTCGAGGGCGGAAGCGGCTTTTTCGACCGCGGCTTGCCGGGCCTCGGCTGCCCGCACCACGCCGCGTCCCACAGCCTCCCTGCCGACCTCGAATTGGGGCTTAACCAGAATCACCGCCTCACCGTGGGAAACGGTCATTTCGGCAATGGCTGGAGCGATGGCGGTCACGGAAATAAAGGAGACGTCCGCCACGACCAGTGGAAACGGTCCTCCTACGTCTGGTGCAGTTATCGATCGGATGTCAGAGCCCTCGAAAACCCGCACCCGGGGATCGGAGCGCAGCTGGGCGGCGAGTTGGTCCCCTCCGACATCGACTGCCACCACGCTCCTCGCCCCCGCCTGCAGCAAGCAATCGGTGAAGCCCCCGGTCGACGCTCCGATATCGAGGCAGTCCTTGCCGGTCACGGCGATCCCGAAGGTGTTCAGGGCGGCATGCAACTTGTACCCGCCGCGGCCCACGAAGCGGGGGCCAGGGCTGACTTCGAGGGCGTCGTCTGCGGAGACCAAGCGGGCCCGCGAGAGCGTCACCTGCTCGTTGACGGTGACTCGACCAGCGGCGATCAGGTCAGCGGCCTCCGATCGACTGCGGACCAGACCCCGCTGCCGCAGCGCCACATCGAGGCGCGTACGCCTCAGGGGGCTTCGGTTGAGTCGAGCGCCCTCGCCAATCGATCGCTGATCGACTGGGCTAACGGTGGCGCCTCAGCAGGATCGACCGTCGCCAGTTGTTCCAGCGCCTCGTCGAGATCGTCGAGTTCGTCGGCTCCAATTTCTGGGGGCGTAGCATCCATGGTTGGCCATTATCGCGACCAGTCTGGCGATAGAAAGGTCTTCCCCTGCTTCCCATCCGCGACCTCAACCCGAGTGCCACTACCGCCTTCGTCACCTGGCTCATGGTGGGCATTTGTGCTTATGGCTTCTTTGTCGTCCAAGGTGGAGAGGCGCAACTCTTTGAGGACCATCTCTTTCAGGCGGCCTCGATCCCGTGCGAGGTGACGACCGGTGAACCCCTGTCGTCGGCGGAGATCGCAGGTGGTGAATGCCGAAGCGGCGACGTACCGATATTTCCCGACAAGAACGTCTGGTTCTCGATACTCGCCTCGATCTTTTTTCACGGGTCTCTCATCCATCTCATCTCGAATCTGTGGGTCCTTCTGATCTTCGGCAACAACGTCGAAGACGCCTTCGGTCACGGCGCCTACCTCGTCTTCTACCTGGCTGCGGGTCTCGTGGCTTCCGGAGCTCACATCGTCCTCAATCCGGACAGCACTCTCCCGGTGGTGGGAGCGTCGGGAGCCATCGCCGGCGTCATGGGGACCTATGCCGTTCTCTTTCCCGGAGCACGGGTAACCGCCATCATTCCCCCGTTCTTCTTCTGGCCCTTTGCTGTCCCCGCCCTGCTTTTCCTGGTCGTCTGGTTCGGTTCCCAGTTCCTCCTCGCCGGTCAGGAGACTCTGGTGGCCTGGGAGGCGCACGTGGCAGGGTTTCTCTTCGGGGTGGTCGTGGGCCTGCTGGGACGTAGGCGGCTGCGGGCCCACAGCTCTCGCACCACGGGCTACTACCGGGTAGGTCGCTTAGCTCGTTGAGAGGATGGCGTCGACCGCGGCCGCCAGGTCATCGCACACCAGGTCGGGCGCCGGAATGACGCCGTCAGGTCGAGCGACGACTCCGGTCAATACCAAGATCGAGCGCCAGCCTGCCTCGGCGTGCGCCAGAGCGAGATCCGTGTCAGGGCGATCTCCCACCACCCACACCGGGCCCGGGATCAGGTGCGACCGAATCAAGTCCCGCATGGGGCGGTGGGGCTTTCCGGCTACCTCGGCTTTTTTCCCCGATGCGGTCTCGACCGCCGCCACCATCGACCCCGCCCCAGGCCAAAAACCATCTTCTGCCGGATAGGTGGGGTCATCGTTCGTGGCGATCAGGCGGGCACCGTTGGCGGCCGCCTGCGAGGCCTGTCGGAGACGCTCGTAGGAAAGCGCCATGTCGATACCGACCACCACCGCCTGCGCCTCGTCCCCGGCTTCGGTGCTCTCGACGCCAACTTCGGCCAGCGCGGCGAGGATCCCGTTGCCCCCCATCACATAGGTCAGCGGTTTTTCGCCCGCCA
>JAICGW010000055.1 GCA_025922945.1 Acidimicrobiia bacterium
CGCTGATGAGGAGATCCCCTGGTCGGCTTCCAAGCTGGTGATCGGGACCGGTGCCGACGGCCGCCTCCCGGTGATGGCGGAGGTACGCCACTTGGCCGCGGCGCGGGGGGTGGAGGTAGTCGAGCTGCCCACCGCCGAGGCTTGTCGATTGCTGCGCTCAGTTGGGCCCGAGGAGGTCACCGCCATCCTCCATGTCACCTGCTGATCGAGCACCGCGCCGAAGGAAACCGATGTTGGAAACGGCCACCACCGTGGCAATGGCGGCGCTGCTGTTCCTGGTCGCAATCTGGTTGCTGCAACGCCGGCTGATCTACTTCCCCACGGCCAACGTTCCGTCCCTCGCCGAAGCCCTCCCCGGCGCCCGGTTGATTGAGATCAATACCAGCGATGGGCTCATCCTGAGCGGATGGTTCCTGGCGGCTCCTCATCCCACCGCGGCGGTGCTGGTGCTCAACGGGAATGCCGGAAACCGCGCCCACCGCGCTCCCCTCGCCCGGGCCTTGCTCGACCGCGGGTATGAGGTACTTCTCTTCGACTATCGAGGTTATGGGGGAAACGAGGGGTCGCCTTCCGAAGAGGGGCTGGCGCTCGATGCCGGGGCCGCCCTCACCGCCCTGGCCGAGGTGGCTACCGCCGACCGCATGATCCTGTTTGGCGAGTCGTTGGGGGCAGCCGTGGCGACCCGGCTGGCGGTCGACTCACCCCCTGCCGCGCTGATCTTGAGATCGCCCTTTCCTTCGCTGCCGGCGGTGGCGGCGGTTCACTATCCATATCTGCCCGCCCGCCTGCTCCTCCGGGATCGCTACGACATCTCGCAGTCGGTAGGCCAGATCAAGTCCCCCCTGCTGGTGGTCGCCGGCTCGGCCGACTCGATCGTTCCCACACCCACCTCAGCCGGGCCGTATACGAGAGGGCGTCCGCCAATGCCCATTGGGTCCTGATCGAAAACGCCGATCACAAGGACCCCGCTCTCTCCTTTGACCAACCTCTTATTGATGCGGTCGACCGCTTCCTCGACGCGGAGCTCTAGCGAGCTCGGGGGCCCTGATTCTGATGGGTGGCTTCTTGGTATAGTTTCGGTACCGATGTCGCCATCCACCGTTTGCGTTTGTTGCTGTTGCCGTCGATTCCGGGTGCGGCCCGGTGAGGTGACCTGTTAGGCGCTAGCAACAGATCCTTTTTGCCAACCCGCATCCACCGGATGCGGGTTTTTTCATTTCTGGAGCACACCATGACCACCCTCTTTGAACCCCCAATTCTCAAGACCGACCCACAGGTCCGCCGTTTCGAAGATGTCCGCCAGCTTCTCCCCGATGTCGAGCAGCCGACCCCCATCGTTCGCCTCGGTCGCCTAGCAGCTGCCCGCGAGCTCTATCTCAAGCTGGAGTGGCTCAACCCCTTCGGTTCGATCAAGGACCGGACAGCCGCCTACATGCTTTCAGAGCTTCTCCCCGAGATGGAGGGAAGGCGCCTGATCGAGGCATCCTCGGGTAACACTGCTCTGGCGTTGGCGGCTCTGGCCAATCTCGAGGACATCCCGGTCACAGTCACCATTCCCGATGGGGCGCCGATCGAAAAGCGAGTGCTGCTCCGGATGCTGGGTGCCGAGGTCCTCGAGACGCCCGACGATCTCTGTCCGGTGGACCTTCCTGCCGATGGCGCCATCGCCTTGGCCCGGGCCATCGCCGGGAGCCGGGGCGGCGAGGCCTACGCCTGGACCGATCAGTACTCCAACCGCGCCAATGTCCGGGCGCACTACGAGACCACCGGGCCTGAGGTCTGGCGACAGACACAGGGACAGGTGCGCGCGTTTGTGGCCGGCTTCGGAACCTGCGGCACGATCAGCGGAGTCGGCCGTTTCCTCAAAGAGCAGGATCCCTCGATCAGGATCGTGGCGGTCGAACCGAATCCGGGTCACCGTCTCCCCGGCCTCAAGTCATTTGCCGAGGCCAAGCAACCCGAGATTCTCGATCAGTCCGTGATCGATCAGGTGGTGCGAATCGACGATGAGACCGCCTACTCGACGACCCTGAGCCTCTTTCGGCAGGAAGGGCTGATGGTCGGTCCCTCCACCGGCGCCATCGTCGCCGCCTCTCTCGCCCTCGATGACCCGGGATTGACGGTGGCGATCTCCCCCGATTCCGGGTTCAAGTACGCCAGTTACTTCGCGCAGTTTCTCGATGACCAACAACAACGAAAGGACGAAGATGCCCGACACCCTCACCCATGACGAATCCCTCGATACCTCCGGTTTCCTCTGCCCACTGCCGGTCTATCAAGCCGGACAAGTGCTCATCCGCTTGGCCCCCGGCCAGGTGCTGCGGCTGGTGACAACCGACCGTGGCTCCTTGCAGGACATCCCCGCGCTGGCCCGCCAGCGAGGAGACGAGCTACTTGCGGTCGAAGACCACGGCGCCACTCAGCTCTTTTGGATCAGAAAGAACGCCTGACATGATCGGGCTAGCTGAAAACCTGTCCAGTGAAACGGTTGCCATTGACCAGAACGGGCAGCAGAAGAGGAAAAGGATTGCTTTGGTGGCCTCCAAGGGGACCCTCGACCAGGCCTACCCGCCACTGATCCTCGCCACTACCGCGGCCAGCCTGGGGTGGGAAGCGGGGGTGTACTTCACGTTCTTTGGGCTCGATGTCATCCATCGCAAGCGTTCTCGAAAGTTGAAGATGGCCTCGCTGGCGAATCCGTCCGGTCCCATCCAAATGCCCAACTTGCTCGGTGCCCTCCCCGGCGCCACCGCCGGCGCCACCCTGATGATGAAGAAGTGGATGAAGAACGCCAACATGCCCCCGGTCTCCGAGTTCATTTCCATGGCTCAAGGCTTGGGCGTGCAGTTCTTTGCCTGCTCGACGACGATGGGAGTGATGGGAGTCGGGGAAGAAGACCTGATCGACGGCTGCCTCGTCGCAGGCGCGGCTGCTTTCTTGGACTTCGCCTCGACCGCCGAAGTGCAGCTCTTCGTTTAGCGAGCCGATTCGGCCGGTCTTAGGCGCGAGCCTTGCCGACCAGCCGGCTCAGCGCGCCGAAGTTGGGCGTCCAACCAACACCGAACACCTTGCGCGAGAGGACCGGACCTCCCGGATTCCAGTAGGTGCTGCGCACCCGCTCGACCGTCGGCGGGCGGAAGTCATACGGGATCAGGTCGAAAACCTTCCCGTGCCAGGTTCTGTCGGCCTTCGGCTTTCTGAGCTCTTGCACGATGGCGACCACCCCGATGATGGCGAGGAGGATCTGCCAAAGGGTCCGGACATTGGACCTGCGCCGTTCTTGATCCATACCGCCACGGTATTGGTTCGCGTCCTCTATGTGGATCGATTCCCCAATGCCGGCGTTCTGCGCGTTTTTCGCGCCATAGCCCACGAAAATCCGCGCAGAAGGCTTGCCCTAATTTGCCCACGTCTCGGTCACCGGGTCCATGACCCAGGCTCGGTAAAATTCGTTGGTGGCTCTGACCGGGTTGAAGATCGCTCTCGACCTCACCGAGCTAGGGGCCGAACTCCGAGCGCAACGCCACCGCCGGGAACACCCCGACGCCTCCGAAGCCGAAGTCCGACAGATAGTGGCGGAATGGTTCGCGGCGAGGCCGATGGCCCCTGAAGGCGATGGTGTTGGTCGAGTACTGCCCTGGTCTCGGTGAGCGAACTCGAGAGCGCCCTCCGCCGGCTGGTGGGCGATCTCATTGCCGAGAAAATTGATTTTGCACTGGTCGGCGGCCTGGCGGTGTCCGTACGCGCCGAGCCTCGTTTGACTCGTGACGTCGACGTGGCGGTCTCAGTGAGCGACGACTCCGGGGCCGAAGAGATCGTGCGCAATCTCGGCGCCCGTGGATATCGGCCCGATTTGGTGCAAGAGCATGAGCGCGGCCGACTCGCCACTGTGCGTCTTACCAATCCGGAGAGCCCAATCGTCACCGACCTGCTCTTCGCCTCTTCCGGAATCGAGCCAGAAGTCGTCGCGGGGGCCGAAGTCCTGGAAGTGCTGCCGGGGTTTGAGATTCCGGTGGCCACCATCGGGCATCTCATCGCCCTCAAACTGCTCGCCCGCGACGATCGCGTACGGCCCGCCGATGCCGACGATCTCCGCGCCCTGGGGGCAATGGCAGAAGCAACCGACTGGGACGTGGCCCGCTCCGCCGTCGATCTCATCCATCAGCGTGGCTACTCGCGGGGGCGAGACCTGGAAGCGGCTCTATCTGAGCTCGCGACCGGCTCGCCCTGATCCGGCACGCCGCGTCAAAGTCAAACTCCGAGGAGGGCGGCGACCACCTCGGGGCTCGCCGCCAGCTCGGCGGCAGAGCCCTGCTGCACGATCCGGCCCTCGGCGAGCACGTAGGCGCGGGCGGAGATGTCGAGGGCTCGCTTCACGTTTTGTTCCACCAGCACCACACTCACCCCCTCGGCGCGCACCCGCTCGATCCGCTCGAATACTTCGTCGACTATCACCGGGGCCAACCCGAGCGAGGGCTCGTCCATCAATAGGAGGCGGGGCCGGGCCATCAATGCCCGGCCGATGGCCACCATCTGCTGCTCGCCTCCGCTCAGAGTTCCGGCCAACTGGTCTCGCCGCTCGGATAGGCGAGGGAAGAGTTCGTGGACCCAGGCCAAGGACTCGTGGTGGTGCCTGCGCGCCTCGCGGTTGAAGGCTCCCAGGTCGAGATTCTCTTGTACCGACAGGAAGGGAAAGAGCCGGCGGCCCTCGGGAACGATCGCAATCCCCTGTCGGCAGGTGCGGTGTCCCGCCAGGTTGGTTAGCTCGACCCCCTCGAAGATGATGCTCCCCCGCCGGGCCCGATTGATTCCCATCACCGCGTTGACGAAGGTGGACTTCCCGGCTCCGTTGGAGCCGACGATCGCCACCACCTCGCCTTCGTCGACATTCATGGACACGTCCCACAGCGCCTGAGCGTCGCCGTAGAAAACATCGAGGTCAGTCACGCCGAGCATGAGCCTCACTCCCCAAATACGCGCTGACCACCGCTGGGTTCTGCATCACCGTCGCTGGATCTCCCTCGGCGAGCAGACGACCTTGGTCGAGCACCACGATGCGGGTGGCGAGCTGGTTTACCACCCGGAGAAGATGCTCGACCAGGACGATCGACACTCCCGAGCGGTGGATTCGCCTGACCACCGCCACCGCGTTATCGATCTCGACCGGGTTCAAACCCGCCAGCGCTTCGTCGAGCAGGAGGATCCGGGGGCGGGTGGCCATCGCCCGTGCCATCTCGAGTAGCTGTCGCTCGTGGAGGTTGATTCCCCCGGGACGTACGTCACCCAGGTCGGAGAGGCCGACCAAGGCGAGGTACTCCGCGGCTGCCTGGCGGGAGGCGGCCAATCCCCGCGGCTCCCGACCGAACATGATGGCGACGACAACGTTGTCTTTTACCGTCAACGAGTTGAACGGCCGCGGGATCTGATAGGTGCGGGCGATGCCTTGGTGAACGATCTGGTGGGGAGCCATATCCACGATGTCGACACCGTCGACGGTGATCGAACCCGAGGTGGGGCGGAGGGCCCCCGACAGCAAGTTGACCAACGTGGTCTTTCCCGAGCCGTTCGGGCCCACCAGGCCCACCAGCTCGCCTTCCGATAACCGCATCGAGACCCCGCGCAGAGCGTGGATGCCTCCGAAGCGCCGGGTCACCTCGCCGGCTTCCACCAGCGTTTTCCCGATCCCGGGTGACGACGTTTCCGGCTCCCCCGGATCGGCGAGGGCGGAGCCGAGACGGCTGGAGGGAGACGCCGTCCTCCGGCCGGCAATCGTTCCGGCGGGAAGCAGAGCCACCACCGCGGCACTGCCCAGGGCGAGGGCGAACCAACTGACCGGGTCGCCCCACTCTCCGTAGAGGGCCAAGGCGGCCAGCACTCCCGCGGCCACGGCGACGATCGTCCAGGGGCGGCGGACGAACCGGGCCATGATTCCTTCCGGTGCGAATAGCACCAACAGGACGAGAACCGCCCCGAGGATGATGAGGCTCCAGCCCTCGAATCCCCCCGCCAGCCGGTTCTGGAGGGTGACGACGTACAGGGCGCCCACCGCCGGGCCCGCCCAGAAGAGTCGGCCCCCGAGCACGCTCATCACGATGACAAAGAGTGGGACCCGCAGGTTGAAGGTTCCTTCGGGGCTGATGAAACCCACCTGGAGGGCGCTGACCGCTCCCGATAACCCGGCGATGAGACCGTTGGCAGCGATAGCGATCATCTTGTGCCGGAAGGTCGGAACCCCCAGTCCCTCTGCCACTGCCTCATCGTCGTGGATGGCAAACAGCGCCCACCCATAGCGGGTCTCCACCATGCCGTAGGCAATCACGAGGGCCAGCACCGCCACTGCCCCGCTGAGCCAGAAGATGAACTGCTGGAAGGGACCAAAGAAATCCGGATATTCGGGGACCGGGAGGATGATCCCCTGTCCCCCGTCGATTGAGTCGGTCACTCGGGCGATGGCGGAGAGGATGAAAGGTATGGCCAGAGTGAGGAGGGCGAAGATCTCACCCCGGAGCGATCGGAGGCGAAAGGCGATGGTCCCAATCACCAGCGCCAGCACCAGGCCTGCCACGCCGCCGAGCAGGAGGCCCAGCCACCATGACTGTCCGTGACGTCCCACCAGCACCGCCAGGGCGTACACGCCCACGCCGTAGAAGGCACCCTGGCCGAAGCTGAAGTAGCCGCTGTAGCCGGAAAGAATGTTCCAGCTGGTGGCCTGTGCGGTCCAAAAGAGAACCGCGCTCAATAGCACCAGGTAAGAGGCGGGGAATCCGGTGAGCTCCCGTAGCCAGGGCAAGATTCCGATGGAGAGGGCGATCGCGGCGAGGGGGATCCAGCCCTTCCCGCCTTTCAATGCCGACCTGCCCGGCGAGGAAAGAGGCCCTCGGGCCGGAAGACCAGGGCCAGCACCACCATCGAGAACACCACGAGCGGTGAGTGGGAGGGCGTCCAGAACGAAGCCACCACTCCGGAGACGGCACCCACCAAGAGCCCGGCGTAGAAGGTCCCGGCCACATTGCCGATCCCCCCGAGGATGACGATCGCGAACACCAGGCCGACCCATTCAAAGGCGGCGTCGGGGGTGATGGTGCCGCGAAGGGCGAAGAGCATCCCGGCGATGGCGGCGGTCGCCCCCGCCACCCCGGCAAGCACCACTCCGATGAGGCGGTGATCGATTCCGAACGCCGAGGCGATCTCTCGGTCTTGCCCGAATGCCCGCAGTGCCCGGCCGGCATAGGTCCGATTGATGATCGTGCCGACCAGAACCACCAGCACCAACCCGAATCCCGCCGCCAGCAGAGTGGGGAGGGGAAAGCTCAGGTCACCCAGACTGATCGAGCGAGTGGCATAGGGATTGACGCTGGCATCCATCCGCCGGAAATCGGCGCTCCATATGTTGTGGACCACCTGGACGAGGATGATGAGCAGCCCGTAGCTGACAAGCAACGAGCTCAGCTCGGAGACCTCGAAGCGCTCGTAAGCAAGATGAATGGCCGCCCCTAACACGCATAGGACGGGGATCGTGACCAGAAGGGTATTGAGCGGGCCCAACGGGGTGCTCGTAGCGAGTTCAAACGTGAGATAGGAGCCGAGGAGGATCAGCCCGAAGTGGGCGAGGTTGATGACTTTGAGAAACCCCCAGGTCAAGGAGAGGCCGAGGGCCATCAGGGCGAACAGGCTGCCGCCCAGGGCGCCGGCGAGCCCGGCTTGGAGGACGTTCATGGCGCACTCACCCCGGAGGTTTCAACCCTCGCTGAGTTCGAACCGGGCCGTCCACTAGCCGATGGACGACCCGATCCGATGGCCTGTCTGGAGGGTCAGCTGGATGGGCCTCTCAGTTCGGCCGCAGCTCTCTCCGCGGGCCACACCATGACCCAATCGCCGTCCTGGATCTGTTTGATTCCCAGGTTGGTATCCCAGAAGTTGTTGACCGACTCGTCGAACTCCACCGGGCCGGCAAAGGTCAGGTCGGCCCCGCTTTCGTGCAGATAGTCACAAATCGCCTGGTGGTCGAGCGATCCCGCCCCCTCGACGCCTTGGACGAGGATTTCCCACGCGTTCCAAGAGGCTGCCGCCTGGGTCTCGAAAACGGTGTAGGGGACTCCGGCGGCGGTGGCACGCTCAGCGAATTCATCCACTATCTCGGTGACCGAGGGCTCCATGTCGGCGAGGATCGCCTCGTTGGGCTCGAAGATCGAGACCGAGAGCACTTCGATACCGCTGCTCGACCCGAGGGCCAGCAATGGTCCCGGGGCTGGAAACAACGCGAAGATCATCGGCGGCCGGTAGCCGTCAAGAGCCAACATCGCCTCGATCAACCCGTTGGCATCCACGCCGAGACCGTTGACCATCAAGAGGTCCGGATCGGCCTGGCGGACCTCGGCGGCGATCGCATCCCATTCGGTGTTACCCGGTGGGTAGGGGATGTTGGCCACGACCTCGTAACCGCGCTCGGGGAAGATGGTCTGGGCGGCCGGCTCCTCTACATCTGGACGCCCAAATGTGACGAAGGCTGCCGAGCCCGACTGGTTAGTGACCAGCGCCACGGTTTCGACGGCCCCACCCAGGCTGTCCATCGCATCGGCGAGCTGGTTGGGAATAAAGGCATTGGGTTCGAATCCGATTGACCAGGCGGGGAACTGGCAGGGGTAGGTCAATGTGGGAGCTAGCACTGCCGTGTGCTGAGGCATGACGTACCCGTGCCGCTCGGCGATCGGCATCGCCGCCAATATGTTGGGGGTGGCGTAGGGACCGATAATGAGGTCGACCCCGTCTTGACCGATGAGCTGCTCGTAGAGCGTCGCCACGTTGTCGGTCACCGACTCGTCGTCTCGCAGGTCCCACTCGACGGGTTGGCCGAGCAGGCCGCCTTCCTCATTGAGCCGGTCTACGAACAGCTCCCCGGCGATCTGATGGATCACTCCGGTGGGGCCGAAGGCGCCGGTCAGCGAAAGGGTGCTGCCCACCACGATCGGTTCCCCGCTGGGAGCGGCCGTCGTTTCCGGCGGGGCGGCGGTGGTCTCGGCTGCGACCGTGGTGGTGCCCGCCGGCGCCGCCGTGGTGGTCGTGGTGTCAGCAGCGGTATCTCCGCAGGCGAAAACAACCAGGGCCAGGGCCATCGCCGCGGAGCCGGCCTTCATTCTCCTCTTCACGGCTCTCCTCCTTTTGTGGAAGGTGATCGGCTGTGTCGGCACGATCACTGCGCAAGCAGTTTGGGTGTAACGAATACTGCTCAGCGTTCAACCTAACTGAACATCGATGGCGGCGGCGTCTGATTTGGCCGGCTTGTGGGTAACGCCATCCAGTAGTGCCATTCGCCACCTTCCAGCTCGCTTCGACCGAAGGCCGCCCCGCCGTGGTGGCAACTGCAATTCACAACGGTCACGAGCTGCGTTCGGAAGTGGATGCGCATATCGCTCTCGACCCGGCCACCCGGTTGCGCGAGGAGGATCCCTTCACCGATTTCTTTGCCGCCGCCTTCCCGGATTCGGCGGTGGTCCATCGCTCCCGATTCGAGGTCGACCTCAACCGTCCCCGAGAGATCGCCGTCTATGCGGATGCGGAAGAGTCCTGGGGACTTGAGGTTTGGTCGTCCCCGCTTCCGGCCCCGATCCGAGAGGAATCACTCCGGCTGTACGACCGCTTCTACAACGACCTCGGAGCCTGGCTCGATGGGATCGCCCAGGCGCGGGGCGGGTTCGTGCTCTATGACCTCCATTCCTACAACCATCGCCGGGACGGGCCTGCCGCCCCGCCCGCCTCGCCGGGGGAGAACCCCGTGGTCAACCTCGGCACCGGATCTCTGCCCACCCGATGGCGGGAGGTGGCCGACGGTTTCTGCGAGGCCATGGCCGGGCAACGCATTGGCGGCGAGGCGATCGATATTCGTGAGAATGTCAAGTTTCGGGGCCGCCAGCTCGCCGCCTGGGTCAACGATCGACATGGCGAACATGGCTGTGCCCTGGCAATCGAGCTGAAGAAGGTTTGGATGGACGAGTGGTCCGGGGAGATTGACGAAGCCATGCAACACGAGTTGCGGGAAGCATTGCTGGCCACCGTCGATCCAGTGACCGAGGCCTGGAGGGCCATTGCCGGTCACTGAAGCCGATCTCAAGGTCGATCTGTCGCTGGCCGAGATCGGCGCTCAGTTGCCCCTGCTCAGCCTGGTGACCCCGATCAACGTCCCCGAGGCTCGAACTGCCTTCATCGCCGGCGAGGACCCGGTATTTCTCTATCGCGAGCTCCCCGACCTCGATGCCATCGCCAACCAACTCGACGCCGTCGACCCCACTTCGGCCGATGACCCGACCGTTTCCCATCTGGCCGAAGGTCTGAGCAAAGAGCTCCGGCTCCGCATCGAGCTTCTGAGAAATCGGAACACCGAGCAGGCCTTCTTCGTGGCGGTCGAGCTCTTCGGGCACGTCGAAGACCAGACCCTCGCCATCGCCGAGCAGATATTGCGAGCACCGGCCGAGAAGGAGACCGCCGAGTTGGTCCTCAACGCCGAGGAGTTCGCCGCCGTGGCCAGTGATGAGATTGCCCGCTACCGGGCGACCTATCCCGAGCTGGCAGCCAAGGTTCATCTCAGCGACAACCGTCCCGGGGTGCTGGTCGAGGCGGGCGACCTCTATATAGGGACCCGGACCCGGGTGGCATCAGTCGACGTCCCCGGCCTACTCGCCCACGAGGTCGGCACCCATGTCCTCACCTTCGCCAACGGTCGCGACCAGCCGCTGCAGATGCTGTCCCTGGGTCTGGCGGGCTATGACGAATTGCAGGAAGCCCTCGGGGTGCTCGGCGAGCACCTCACCGGCGGGATCGCCCCGTCCCGGCTTCGCACCCTCGCCTCCCGGGTCAAGGCCGCCCATCTCCGCAGCCGGGGGTCGAGCTTCCGGGAGACGCACGAGGAGTTGGTTGCCTTCGGCTTTACCCGCCGGGAAGCCTTCACCACGGTGATGCGAGCGTTCCGGGGGGGAGGGACCACCAAAGACGCCATCTACCTCCGGGGATTGGTGCGCCTGCTCGATCATCTCCGCACCGGCACCGATTTGTCTTCGCTCTATGTCGGCAAGATCAGCTTCGAGGCCATCCCGCTGATCGCCGACCTCACCGCCCGGGGGGTGCTCGGCGATCCGCCACTCCGACCTGCTTTCCTCGACGAGGTGGGTGCACAAGAAAAGCTCGAGGCCATTAAGAATGGAGCCCTACTCATCGATCTCGGAGGTAGGGCCGCATGAAGATCGGCTTTGTGGTCAACCAAGTTGGCTTGGAAAAACCCCAGTACACAACCACTCGGCTGGCGCTGGCCGCCCGCAACCTCGGCCATGAGGCGTGGCTGATAGGCGTCGGCGATCTCGCCCAAAACGTCGACGGGAAGATCGTCGCCGACGCGGCCGGCCCCGCGAACAAGTCCTATCGCTCGCTGGCCAACTTTCTCGAGGACGTGCAGAGCGAGGACAAGGGAACCAACGAGAAGATCGTGGTCGATGAGCTGGACGTGCTGATGCTGCGCAACGACCCCTCCGAAGACGCCAGCGATCGGCCCTGGGCGCAAACCTCGGGGATCCTTTTTGGTCAGGTGGCGGCCGCCCATGGAGTGCTGGTAGTCAACGACCCCGTCCACCTCGCCGATGCCGTCAACAAGACCTACTTCCAGCACTTTCCCGAGGAAGTTCGCCCGCAGACCCTCATCTCCCGCAACGAGGCTGACATCCGCGAATTCATCCAGGCTTGCAAAGGAAAGGCGGTGCTCAAGCCCCTGCAGGGATCCGGCGGTCAAGGGGTGTTCTTGGTGGCCGGCGATCAAAACGTCAACCAGATGATCGAAACCCTGATCCGGGACGGCTATATCGTCGCCCAGGAGTACCTCAAGAACGCCGACGAGGGCGACGTGAGGCTATTCGTGATGAACGGGGAGCCCCTCGTGGTCGATGGCCAGTATGCCGCCTTCCGCCGGGTCCCTTCCGAGTCCGACGTTCGCTCCAACATGCACGTCGGCGGCGAGGCGGTGGCGGCCAAGGTCACCGACCAGATGCTGGCGCTGGTGGACATGGTCAAACCGAAACTGATCCAGGACGGGATGTTCCTGGTGGGACTCGACATCGTCGGGGACAAGCTGATGGAGGTGAACGTCTTCAGCCCCGGCGGCTTGGGGAGTGCCGGGACAATCAGCGAGATCGATTTCGCCCGCCCGGTGATCGAGGCACTGGAGCATAAGGTCCGGCTCCGGGCGGCCTATGGCCCCTCACTCCCCAACGTGACGCTGGCCACCCTTTGATCAGAGGTCGCGGTCGAGCATGTAGGGGATCAACTCCCGGATAAAGCGGAGATCCTCCGATGGGGGAAGGCCGTCGAACGCGACATCGAAAGCCTCCCTCGCCGCCGACGCCACTCCCTTCGAGAACTCGCGGGCGAACTCGATGCTGCCGTGGCTCCTCATCATCGTCAACATCGCCTGCACCTGCTCGGCGGATCTGTTTCCACGAGCTGCTGACAAAAACGAGTCAAGCCAGGCTCGTTCTTGCTCGTCCGCCACCGACAGCAGATGGATGAGCATGAGGGTCCGTTTGCCTTCGTAGAGATCTCCGAGGATCTCCTTTCCATACCGCTCCGCTCGCCCCTCGAGATTGAGGAGGTCGTCTCGGATCTGGAAGGCCGCCCCCAGATAAAAGCCGAACCGGGTGAGGGGCCCCAGGTCGGCCTTGCCCCAGGATCCGATCAAGGCCCCGATGCGGAGCGGGAAGATGGTCGAGTAGGAGCAGGTCTTGAGCAGCACCATGTCGAGGTAGTCGACCGGGCTGAGCTCCAAAACGTTCTCTGATCGCCAGCCCAGTTCGATGGCCTGGCCCTCGATGGTCCGATGCAAAAGCATCTGGAACTCATCGAAGACCCGCTCGCTCATCACCGATCCCAACACCCTCACGTTGTCACGGAGGGGCGACAGGCCCACCACCGCGAGCCCGTCCCCGGCGTTCACCGCCAGCGGCACCCCGTGTTGTCGATGAAGAGTGGGCAAGCCCCGGCGGCTCAAGCTGCCATCCTCGATGTCGTCGTGAACCAGGAAGGCGTTGTGCAAGAGCTCGATCGCAGCCGCCGACGGCATCGCCTCCTCGGTGGTACCCCCGAAGGCTCGGCAAGTGGCCACGCACAGGCTGGAACGGATCCCCTTCCCCACCCGGGACGGATAGGTTGCCACCAGGTCGTAGAGCCAGCGCCGCGGTTCTCGGTCCGGCAAATATCGGGTGAGGACGTTCCCGATTTGATCCCGATGGGTGCGGAGGGCGTCTTCTACGAAGCTCGTTGCCGCCATCGCTGCTCCTGATTGACGCCGACCGGCTGCACCACTTCGATCTCGACGGACAGATACTCGCCCGGGAGGTTGGTCACAAAGACATGGCCGCGATAGATCCCGGGTGCAGTCTCTCCCCCGACGTCGAGATTGACCGCCACCGGCACGCTGGCCCCGGGCGGGGCGATGTCGATCTCGCTTGGTTCGAATCGCCAAGCCTCGGCGGCGATGACGTTTTGGTTGTGGTTGACGAGGTCCGATCCGTGGAGAGTCAGCGCGGAGGCGGCGGCCGCCGCCGTGTTGTGGATCCAGAGAGTCGACGAGGCCCGATGACCGGGCAGCACCGCCGGCATCTTGAAGTGACGACCATCTGTCTCCCCATCGCCACCGAGGAACCGATCGACCGCCCCGGCATAAAGATCAAACGCCCGGCGGACCAGATCAAGGTTGGCGTCCACCGCTCGGGCGAGATCGGCCCGGAGCTGGCGGAATGCGGTCGAGCGCTCGTCACCGGCTGGCTGGCTGGGGGGCCGGGGGTCCTCACCTAACAGACAGATGAAACGATCCACGACCTCGGAGGCCGCCCGGGACCCCAGGTCGCGAATCCACTCCACTCCTTGGATGCGATCCGCATCCTCGCCCACTGCCGGATCTGAGATAGGTGGCCTCCTGGCTGGAATCTACTTACCCCAATCCATGTAGTACCCGGCGATGCCCTCGGTCAGCGGCCGTCCGTGGATGGCGTTGGCGGCTTGCAAGCCCGACATCACCGCCGCTTCGAGACAACCGGCGTTGAGACCGCAGTTGATCCAGTCCCCGGCTAGGACCAGGTTGTCATATCCGCTCTGGTCGGCTCGCAGCCGGTACCTGTCGCTCCCCGGGAGAGAGAGCACGTAACGTTCCGAGGGGTCGACGTTCGCTCGCCAGAACTGGGAGTCGAAACGATCTTCTCCTTCTCTTTCGCCCGCCCCGGCCAACAAGTCCCAGCGGAACGAGCCCGAGTGACGCTCGATCGCTCCCGGCCAGAAGTGCCCAACCGCCTCCCGGAGAAAGCCCACCGCGTTCTCTCGGACCCGCTCGTGCTCACGCTTAGGAAAGTCGTCATCCTCCCGATCGGGGAGCCCGGCCGTGGGGAGGGCGTTGCAGAAATAGGCCACGGTCTGGGGCCGGTCGTCGGCGGGCCATTGCTCCACCGCCAGAAGGTGCTCCATCGAAGACCAGGTCTCGAAGGGCTTGAGGTAGCCGGTCATGGTGACTCCGGGTCGGTCCCAGCCCAGCTCTCGATGGTCCGCGGTCAGCCAGAGCTGGAAGACCTGGGTAGCCACGGTGCCGAGGTGATCTGTCATCGCCTTCCACTGGGGATGGTGTTGGATCAGATCCCGGCAGACGTAGGGGATCATGCCGATGGGAATGGCGAAGACGATCCGGTCGAAGTCACGTCCCTGTTCAAGGATTTCCCGATGGGCCTCGGGTCCGCTCGTCCAGAGCGACTCGAAGTTCACTCCCTCGTCACCACCGACCCTGGGTGCGGCAGGAAAGCCGGGAAGGCCCCCGACGTCGATCAGCGGTTGATAGCTCTCGGGACCGCCCGGCAACCGCACCTGGCGGTTGATCTCCACCGCAGCGATGGAGCTGCCGTCTGATGAGAGGCGAAGGTTCTCAACCCGGGAGAAGAACTCGAAGCGAACTCCCCGCGCCACCAGCGCCTCGTATAGAGGCGCAAAGAGAACGTCTCCCATTCCCGCCTGGAGCTTCCAGAAG
>JAICGW010000056.1 GCA_025922945.1 Acidimicrobiia bacterium
GATTTACGTCCGTCCCACCTGGCCGGCCGCCCCCGGCGAACAGCAGATGATGATGCACCTCGACATCGCCAGCACCGACGTCGATGGCGACGTCGCCCGCGCCCAGGCGCTAGGTGCAACCCTGGCCGACCATCAACCCGAACCGGAGAACCGGGTCATGCTCGATCCCGACGGCCATCCTTTCTGCCTCTTCCCTGGGTAACAGCCTCAGGCGAAGAGCGCCTCTAGGTGTTCGTTGAGGAAAGTTCCCGCCGGATCGAGACGGCGCCGAACCGAGACGAAATCGTTATGGCGAGGAAAGAGAGAGGCCACGCGCTCTCTGGTCATGAAGTGGAGCTTGCCCCAGTGGGGCCGGCCGCCGAACTCGGCGAAAAGATCGTCACAGGCGCGGAGATACGGCCAGTAGTCCGTTCCGGGTTGTCCCGAGATGGAGACGACCAGGTTGTCGCGCTCATAGTTGGGACTCATCCAAGCTTGCTCGCCACCTACCACCCTGATCTCGAGCGGGTAGACACTGAGCGGCAGCCACCTCAACATCAGCTCGCGCATTGATCTCAAGACTTCCTTGGAGTCTTCGATGGGGAGGAAATACTCGACTTCGTGGAAGTTGGGGTCATAGACCATGGGATAGATCTCGTACGAGCGTCCCACTCGCTCGTGCGGTCCCAAGTCCTCTCGCGACATCCCCACCGGAACCTCGCGGTAGCGCTTGACAACGCAGTCGTCGGCTCCTGCCCCTTCCAGGTTGTAAAGCCTGGCGGAAGCGTCGGTTGGCATCCAGAAGAAGCCGTAGTGACGGAAGTCCTCTACATCCGATTCGAAGCTTTCGATCATCTGATCGAAATGCATGACATCGGTCCGGGCCCAGAGCTCATAGGCGGGAACGACGGAGATCGTCACCTCCGTCATGATCCCCAGCAGACCAATCGACGTCTGCAAAGCGGGTAACAAATCAGGTTGGGACGTTGTGGAGATCTCGATCCGGTTGCCTTGACCATCGACCACTTTCGCTCCGGCGAGGGCCGATGAGAAGCTTCCCAACCGGCGGCCTGATCCATGAGTGGCGGTGGCGATGACTCCGGCGATCGCCTGGGTGTCGATGTCACCCTGGTTGGCAAGAGCTAACCCGTGCTGCCAAAGCGGCTCCCCGAAGTCCCGAATGGTGGTTTTAGGCCCCGCCGACACCTGCTGGCGCTCCACATCTACGCGGGAGATCCCCCGCATCGACGATGTATCGAGCAGCACATCGGTCTCGACGATGGGAGTGAATGAATGACCGGTGCCGTAGGTGCGGACCCGCCGGCCAGCTGCCGCAGCTCTGGCAACCTGGTCCTGCACCTCCTCCTCATCTGCGACCGGAATTACCTCTCGAGGCGCAAAGCTCTGGTTGCCGACCCAGTTGGTCCAGGCGCTCACTCGCTGGGAGTCAGCTGTAGCGGTCGATGAAGGCCAGCACCCTTTTCCAGGCGTCGGCCGATTCTTCGGCAAACTGCTCTTGGGCGCGGTCGAAGAACGAG
Organism: Acidimicrobiia bacterium; assembly: GCA_025922945.1. Taxonomy (GTDB): domain Bacteria; phylum Actinomycetota; class Acidimicrobiia; order Spongiisociales; family ZC4RG35; genus JACCTH01. Next base: position 1,518 of record JAICGW010000056.1, read on the forward strand.
TGCGGGGCATTGGGATAAACATGGATCTCGTGCTCGACTCCGGCCTTGGTCAGGGCCTGGTCGAACTCCTCCACCATCTCCGGTGGGATGGAGGCGTCGTCACCACCGATGAGGGCAAGTATCGGACATTCCATCTTGGTTGCGAGGGCGATCGAAGAGGGAGCCCCCAGGGGTCGGTTCTCTCGACCAGGTACCCCATAGAACCCGATCGCCCCGGCGAGCCCATGGCCGTTGGCTGCCTGCTGCCATGAGCTGGAGCCGCCAAAACAAAAACCGAGGGTGAAGACCTTGCGATCGGGCCGGTCCTCGTGGAGGAGTTCGACGGCCGCCGCAACATCGAGACGGACCCCTTCGAAGGTTGTCTGATCGACGTGTTCGCGGAAAGGAAAGTCTTCGGAGCGAATGTGACGGCCTGCGGTCCGACCGAAGTAGTCGATGGTCACCGCATCGTGGCCGGCTTCGGCCAGCCGGACCGCGAGCTCGTTGTAAAAGGGATAGATGCCGCGGACGTCGGGGAGGATGACGATCCCGGTGTTTCCACCTCCCTCGGCATAGGCCTCGTAGGCCAAGAACATGTTGCCGTCGTCAGCGGTAAGAACCAGGTCGCGGTGATCGACGGCGGCGCCGACAACTGGTCGGATTGGCGGGTGAGCGTCGTAGTCATGGCACATCGGACTGAGGACGGTAGCTAATCGTTGGTTGGTCGTGTCTGACAGCCTGGACACCAATAGGTGATCCGCTCCGAGCCATAGCTTTCTTGATCGGCGGCGCGAATGATGGCTCCGCATCGTCGACAGGGGAGACCTGCGCGCCCGGCTACCCAGCGCGAACGACCCGGTCGCCGGTCGCCGGTAGTCACTTGCTGGCCGGTCGCTCGGTTGGCCTCCATGAGCTTTTTGATCAGGTCGACCAGGCCTGCGAGGTTCTCAACCTCGTCTACTTTGGCGAAGGGGTTCACGCCGTGGAGGAAGCACACCTCCGACTTGTAAATGTTTCCCGGCCCGGCCACGGTCCGTTGATCCAGGAGGGCAGTGCCGATTTGGCGCTGGGGCTGGGCCCGGAGCCGACGCACGACCTCGGCGGAATCCCAATCGGGACCGAGGACATCAGGACCTAGATGCCCGAGTAGGGCCTTCTCTTTTGAGGTCTTGATCACATCGAGCTTGCCCAGCCGAAAACCCACCGCGATCCAGGGCCGGGTCTCCAACACCGCCCGTACTTGAAAGCCGGGTCCCCGCCATCTTTCACCGGGTCGGTAGAGGTGCCAGGCCCCTTCCATCTTGAAGTGGCTGTGGACGGTGATGCCGGCATCGGTTCGCAGCAAAATGTGTTTCCCGCGGGCGACAACAGAGGTGACAACCTGGCCTGTCAGATCCACCGTGGCGAATCTGGGCACCCGGAACTCGGTTCGCGTCAGCTCTTCTGTGGCGATGGCTTCGTGTAGACGGCGGGCGGCGACGAGCACTGTGTCGCCTTCCGGCATGGCTCGATCCTAAGAGCACCCTCCTAGGTTGGAGTCGTGACCCATGACTCCTTCGCGGCGACAGTGGATGGCCTGATTGCGGTCGATCGCGATCTCGCCCGTTTGGTGGGGGAGTTTGGGATCCCGTCGTTCTGGCAGCGCCCGATCGGTTTTCCCAGCCTGGTGCTCTTCATCCTCGAACAGCAGGTCTCGCTCGCCTCGGCGGCGGCGGCCTATCGCCGGGTCAATTCCCGCCTGGGCCGGATGGTGCCGGAGTTGCTATTGGCCACCACGCCGGAGGAGCTGAGGGCCGACGGAGTGTCTCGGCAGAAGGATCGCTACCTACGAGAGCTCGCCCGTGCGGTTGCCAGCGGAGATCTCGATCTGGGTTCGCTGGCCACCCTGGACGACGAGGGCGTGCGCTCGCAACTGACTCGCATCCCCGGCATCGGTCGCTGGACCGCCGACGTCTATCTGCTGGCTTGTCTCGGCCGCCCCGATCTCTGGCCGGTGGCCGATCGGGCGCTCCAGGTGGCGACGGCCGAGGCACTGGCCCTTTCTGCTGTCCCCACCCCTCAGGAGCTCGAACTCATCGGCGAGCGCTGGCGGCCTTACCGCTCGACCGCGGCCCGTCTCCTTTGGCATGGCTACCTCGGGCGGAGGGGCCGATCTGAAACGTCGAACGATCTCTTTCACGGATCAGGCGAGTTCGACTCCTGAGAGGGTGAGGGTGCGGTCTCCGAGGGGAGCCTGGAGTTGAGCCACGATGATCCGCTCCATGGCGATGGCCGGACAGATCGCGGCCGGATCGATGGCACCGTGGAGCACTTCGAGGTCGACCGAGTCGGCGGTCTCGGTCACCTCGACACTGTGCAAGGTGTCGCAGGGCTCGACCCCGGTCCAAACTCGCACTCGCACCTCGTTGCCCTCGGCTCCCAGAAACTCACCTTCGGTGATGGGAGTCGGGTCTTGGGCGTTGCCGGTGGGTTCGGCCGCCTCGCCGGTTTCGACGTCCTCGATCACGACATCGACGCAATCGGTAACACCCGGAGCGCACATGCCTAGACCATCGCCCTCTTCGGAAGGTGCCGCCTGACCACAGGCAATTGAGGCGATGATGAGGACGGCCAACAAGAACGTTCTGGTTTTCATGCTGCTTCGACGGCGACAGTCACTCCCCGGTTCCCTGAGAAGCCATCTCGAAGGCTATCTGTCGGGCGGCGACATCGGCCAGGACCAGCCGAGCCGATATCCGTTTTCCCAGGGGTAGGTTGGACCCACGGCAGCGACCGGTTACAGGGGGCGCGGTGAGCTGAATGACACCACCCTCCTTGTCGACGTCGACCACCACGGCCGAGAAGATCTCACCGATGCTTTCTCGCAAGACCGCCGCCTCAAGGGTGGAGATGATTCCAGCCTCGTACTGCTGGGCCCGACGCGTTGAGCGCTCCATGATCACCGGGAGCGCCGGGAGGCCCTCGCGGACCCAGCTCGGGATCGGAGTCCCCGAGGAGACGGAAACACAGACTTCGCCGACGTAGCGGTCGACGAGTCGCCGGAGGGGGGCGGTGGTGTGGGCGTACTCGGCCCCCACTCCCGCATGTCGAGCATTCGTCGGGACTTCGTCGTCGAAGGCCGCATAGCCGGAGCCGCGCAGGAGGCTCGCCGCCTCGTTGATGAGGGCAGCATGGCTGGGAAGTTGCGGATCGAGATCGCGGATCATGGTGGCGAAGGGTTTGCCCTTCTCCCAGGTCACCCCCAGCGCCCGGGCGGTATGACGGAGCCGATTGATCCTCACCGGACCCGCTCGAGGCAGGGTCCGCAACAGGCCGACCTCGGCCTCGATCATGACCGTGGCGGCGGCTTGGCCGGCCATGAGCGAGATTTGCGCGTTCCAGCCCTCGACCGGCAACGGAGAGCGGAGTTCGAGGTCATACCCATCCTCGTCGTGGCGGACGACCTGCTCGGGCCGCGGCAGGCTGATGCCGCCGAGGCGAGCCTCCCGCTCTTGGCGCAGAATTCCCACCTCCTTCAGGAGGGAGAGAGATTCATCGGCCACTCCCCGGTCAATTCGATCTTGGACCTCCTGATAGGAAAGCTTGGCGCGGCTTTGGACCATCGCCCGCCGCACCTCCAACCGGGTGCCCTCACTGTCGGGTTCGAGATACATGTGCCAGACCAGCGCTGGCCGCACCTGGTTGGGAAGGAGGCTGGCGGCGGCTTCGGAGATGGCCGGAGGATGCAATCGGGCATTGCCATCAGGCGCATAAAAGGTTTGCCCACGGCGATGAGCCTCTGCATCGACGTCGCCTCCGGGCTTGACAAAAGCGGCGACGTCGGCGATGGCGTAGTGAACCAGGTACCCCGCCCGCCGGCGTTCGATGAACAACGCCTGGTCGAGGTCCATTGATTGCGGCGGATCGATTGTGACGAATGGAGTCCCGGTCAGGTCGAGTTCCGGGAGGCGGGGGTTGGCCGCGGCTTGGTCGGCTTCGGCGAGGACTTCTTCGGGGAATCCGAGCTCTACCTCCAGGGATTCCCGCAGGTCGGCCAGCGAAGCGGCTATTGCCTGATCGTCGAGCTCGCTGAGGCGAAAGATACGCGATGACACCGAGCCGATGGTACGGAGCGACCAAAGGTGCGCCGCAGCACTGCACAGCTAGCCTCGGTTGCGATGCCTGCCCGGCTGGTCGATCTCAGCCACATTGTCGAGGACGGCATGGTCACCTATCAGGGCCTGCCCGCTCCGGTGGTATCCGACTTTCTCACCCGAGAGGCGTCGCGACAGCGCTACGCGGCGGGGACGGAATTCCATATTGGACGCATCGACCTGGTGGCCAACACGGGCACCTATGTCGACAGCCCGTTTCATCGTTTTGCGGATGGCGCCGACCTCGCCGAGCTCGCTCTGGAATCGCTGGCGGATCTTCCCGCGGTCGTCGTCCGAGTGACAGGGGCGATCGATCGCGCCATCGGTGTCGAGCCCTTCCTAAGCCATGAGGTCAGAGGCAAGGCCGTGCTGATCCACACCGGTTGGGCATCGTGGTGGCGAACCCCGCAGTACTTCGAGGATCATCCTCATCTCACCGCCGCGGCCGCGGCTTTTCTGGTCGAGAAGGGAGCCACGATGGTTGGGATCGATTCCTACAACATCGACTCCACGGCCACCGGCGAGCGCCCGGCCCACACCGCGCTGCTCGCCGCCGGCATTCCGATCGTCGAGCACCTGCGCGGGCTCGAGCAGCTCCCGGCAAACGGTGCCCGCTTCACGGCCGTTCCGGTGAAGGTGAAGAGGATGGGCACTTTTCCAGTACGCGCCTTCGCCTCCCTACCGGCCGAAGACGCCGACGTACCATTGGCTCGATGACCGCCACTGTCCCAGTCACAGCAGATTTGCTGGCACCATTGGACGATCTGGACCGTTCACAAGAACGGTGGACCAAGACTTCGATCGCCGACCGAGTAGCCCTCGTCGAATCAGTCGGGCGGAGGATGGATTTTGTCGCCGAGCGCTGGGTGGAGGCGGCCGCGACCGAAAAGCGTTTCTCGCTCGACAGTCCAGCCGCGGCCGAAGAGTGGCTGAGCGGTCCTTTCGCCATCGTCGCCTACTGTCGGGCTCTGGCCCAGACCCTTCGAAGGGTGGGCGCGGGGCAGAATCCCTACCACTCGAGGGCAGTCAAGGTCGGCTCCGACGGCCGGGCGATCGTCGAGGTGCTGCCCTTTGACTGGTACGACTATCTGCTCCTGAGCGGGTACACCCTCGAAGTCCGGATGGATCGGTCGGTCACCCCGGCCACTCTGGCCGAGAACACCGCCTCGGCCTACCGCCAGACCCCGCAACCGGGCATCTGCGCAGTGCTTGGAGCCGGCAACGTGGGCTCAATCGCACCGCTCGATGTCCTCTACAAACTGATGGCCCACAACCAGGTTGTCATCCTCAAGATGAGCCCGGTCAATGATTACCTGAGGGCGCTCCTCGAGGAGGTGTTCGCCGACCTGATCGATGGCGGGTACGTGCGGATCGTCTCCGGAGGCAATCACGTCGGACGCGAGCTGGTCCATCACCAGGCGGTGACATCGGTTCATATCACCGGGAGTCGAGCCACCCACGACGCCCTCGCCCCCGGCCTGGGTAAACAGGTAACGAGCGAGCTGGGCGGGGTGAGCCCCATCATCGTGGTGCCGGGACCTTGGACCGATGCGGATTTCAAGTATCAGGCCGCGCAGATCGCCACCGCCAAGCTGATCAACGTTGGCTACAACTGCATTGCCCCCCAAATTCTGGTTCTCCCTGCCAACTGGGAAGGATCGAGCCGGTTGATCGAGGCGATCGGAGAGCTGATCGATGCCCTCGAGCCACGCTATCCCTACTACCCCGGGGGCGAGGAGCGCCGGGCGGGGGTTGCCCGCCGCCCGGGAGCGGTGACCATCGGAGGCTTTCCGACCACGATCCTCCCCGATCTGACTCCGGGAGGCCGAGAGGAGGCGTTCCGAACCGAGTACTTCGGCCCGGTGCTCGGGGTGGTCAAGATCGACTTCTCCGATCCCGCCTACTTCATGCAGGCGGCGGTGGCCTTCGCCAACAACGAGCTCGACGGATCGCTCGGGGCCAATCTCATCATCCACCCGCAGACGATTCGCGAGTACCAGCCACACTTCGATCAGGCCATCTCCAACCTGAGATACGGAGCCATCGCCGTCAACACCTGGACCGCGCTCAACTTCCTCATGCCCCGGGGATCGTGGGGCTCATTTCCGGGAAACACGGTCGAGTCGGTGGGAAGTGGGGTGGGTGTGGTTCACAACGCCCTCCTCTTTGACCGACCCGAAAAGACCGTCGGTCGGGGCCCGTTCTCACCGATGCCGCGCAGCTGGAGGCACGGCGAACTTCGTGCTTCTCCACCCCCGCCCTGGTCGCTGACCAGCCGCCACGGTGCCCAAACGGCCCGGCTCCTCACCCGTTTCATCGCCGACCCGAGAGCCGCGCGCCTCCCTCCTCTACTGCGCTCTGCCCTCTCCGGTTAATTAGCGAACCCAGGGTTGTGAGCCGCGTCCAGCGCGGATATCAGCCCACAGAACGTCGATCACGCCCCCGTAAAGCGCGGAGGCCGCTTCTCGAGGTGGGCGGCGATGGCCTCGTTGAGGTCATCAGAGATCAGGAACGCCGCGTTCCAAAGCGCCATGTAATCGAGGGCCTGGTCGATGGATCGACCCTCGCCGGCCCGGAGAACCGCCTTGGCGCCTTCGACCACCAGTGGCGAGTTGGCGGCGATCTCTGATGCCAGAGCCATGACTTCCTTGTGAAGGCTTTCCTCATCGGCCAGCACCCGAGTAACCAGTCCCATCTCCAAAGCCCGTTCTGCACCGATGTCGGCCCCGGTGTAGACGAGTTCAGCGACATGACCGGGACCGATGATGCGAGGCAGTCGTTGCATCGTCCCCACGTCGGCCACCAGACCCATCCGAGTCTCCCGCACCGAAAAGGTGGAGTCAGCTGCGGCCCAGCGAATATCACAGGCGGTGATGAGATCGATACCAGCGCCGAGGCAATAACCGTGGATGGCGGCGATGACCGGTTTGGGGCATTCGGCCAAGGCGGTGAAGGTGTGCTGCAACCTTTTGATCTCCGCCATCAGTGCGCGCCGGCGCTCGGCTTCTGATCGTCCCTCGGGAACGATGGCGCCCAGCATCTGAATGTCGATCCCGACCGTGAAGGCAGAGCCCCGACCTCGTACCACCAGCACCCGTACCTCGGGATCTCCTCCGAGAGCCTCGACCACTTGGGGAAGGTCGGACCACATGTCGGGCGAAAGGGCGTTCAGCTTCTGTGGCCGATCGAGCCAAACGATGGCAACCTGATCGACCCGTTCGACTGAGATGTTCTCAGTCACCGGTTCTCCAGGCTTCCTTGATTCGCACCCTGCCCCCGAATCGAAGGAGGCCGCCGGCATAGATCCTCGCCGCCAGGAGGACGAGGAGCACGATGGCGCCGACCGCCACCACCACGGCAAGTGCGTGCTCGGCCCAAGAGATGGCACCGAGCGAATTACGGATGGGGACTACGAAGGCAGCGGTGAAGGGGATGAACGTCGTGATGCGAGCGACCAGGGACGCTGGATCGTCGAGCACGCTGAAGCTGACGAAGAAGCCGACCACCGCCAGCATCGTCATCGGCAACGCGGCCGACTGGGCATCCTCGGTCCGACTCGTCAGCGAACCGGCTGCCGCATAAAGGGCGGCATAGATGGCGAATCCGATCAGGAACCAGAGCACCAGCACTCCGACTGTCTCCAGGTCGAAGGCGGGAAGCGAGACTGCCCCGGTGATTCTGATGGCGGCGAAAGCGGCTGCCATGGTCAGCGCGAATTGGGCGAGACCGAGAATGCCGATTCCCAGGACCTTGCCCCCCAGCATCTGCCAGGGCTGGAGCGTGGCCAGGAGGACCTCAACGACACGATTGTTCTTCTCCTCGGTGACTCCGGTCAGCACCGTGTTGCCGTAGGTGAGGATTGCGATGTAGAGCAGCACCAGCCCCGCATAGGCAATCACGCTGCTTTCGGCGTTGTCGGACCCCGGGCCACTCAGGCTTCTCACCTCGAGGGGGTCGTTCGACAGGACCTCCACCACTTCGGAGGCAACTTGCTCGTTCTCAGCCATGAGCGCCTGCAAGCGAGAAGCGCCGGCCGCTCGTTGCAATCGCTCGACCAGCTCGTTACCACCGAAGCCTTGTTGTGCGATGACTGCGGAGGAGCCATCGATGAGGAGGACCTCAATGTCACCCCGGCGGAGAAAATCTTCACCCTCCTGGGCTGTGGAGAACTCCGTCACCTCGAAGATGTCGGGCTCTGTCTCCTCATCGGCGGCCAAGCCAGCCTCGAATTGTCGAGCCGCCTCGACGATCTGCTCGTTTCCTTCTCCCACCGCCCCGATCTCGAAAGTGGCGGCGTCCCCGCCCAACGCCTGAGGGATGAGGATGATCCCCAGAAGTATCGCCACGGTGAGGACCGAGGAGATGATGAAGCCTTTACTGCGCCCGCGCTCTCGCAGCTCGCGTCTTGTGACCAGCCAGAGGTTTGTCACTTCACCGCCTGGAGAAAGATCTCAGAAAGCGAGGGGGTGGTGTAAACGAACCGCCGGACGGAACCGGTTGCCAAGGCGCCGCTCATCAGCGGACGGACATCGAGGTCGGCCGGAACTTGCAAATAGATCCGATTGCCTTCGCGGGCGCTGACGAACTCTTCGAGACCATCGAGGCCGGGGGCCAATCCGTCGGCCAGCTCGATCTCGAGGTGTCGTACGGGAGAGGCATCTTTGATCTTCTCGACGGCCCCGGTTTGGACCACCTGTCCTTGACGGATGATGACGACGTCTTCGCACAAATCCTCGACGAGATCGAGCTGATGAGAGGAGAAGATCACGGCCGCTCCTCGCTCGGCCCGCTCGGCAAGCACCTCGGCCAGGGTGGAAACGCCAATGGGATCAAGTCCGCTGAAGGGCTCGTCGAGGACGAGGAGCTCGGGTTCGTTGACGAGGGCGGCGGCGAGCTGAACGCGTTGCTGGTTTCCGTGCGAGAGTTTTTCGGTTTGGTCGAGGGCGCGGTCAGCGAGGCCGAGTCGATTCAGCAACTCGTTCGCTGCTTTCGCTGCCTCGCGGCTGTCCATTCCGTGGAGGCGGCCGAAATACGTGAGCTGGTCGGCGACTTTCATCTTCGGATAGAGACCGCGCGACTCAGGCATGTAGCCAAATCGCATTCGTTCCTCTGGGCCGATCTCCCTTCCGTTCCAGGTCACCGTTCCTCGGTCCGGGTTCACGAGTCCGAAAACCGTCCTCATGGCGGTGGTTTTGCCGGCGCCGTTCGGTCCAAGGAAGCCCAGCATCCGGCCTCGCGCCGCTGTAAACGTGCAGCCATCAAGAGCCTTGACGGCACCGTACGATTTATGAAGGTCCTGAATTTGCAGCAAAATCAACCTGTCCTCAACCAAACCGACATTCGATGCGGACGAAGGGTGCGATCGACGACACCGGCGAAGTCAGCATTCAACCGATCCAGGTCGACTTCCTGCAAAATTCGGGTGGAGAACTCCTCGACCTCGACCGAGGCGTTGTATCTCGTTCGGTCAAACTGACGCTCGACGAAGGAATGAACCCAGCGACGCACGGGATTGAAGGTTGCGACGGCGGCGAGGGTCGAGGCAGCGACTGATAGAGAGTCATCAGCGCCGAGGACCGCCTGTAGGGCCACCACCGCGAGGGCATAAACCCCAATTAGGACGGCAGCCACAATCGAGTAGGTAACTGTCCGCTTGAAGATTCGACCAAAGTCGTACAGTCGGTACTTCAAGACCGCCATGCCAATGCTGAGCGGCACAACGAGCGATATCGTCGCCAGAATCAGGTTGGCGATGGTGACGAAGCCAGCTTCGTAGACGGCGAACGTGACTCCCGTCCCCACCGCTAACGCCACCACACTGATGGCGAAGACCTGCATCTGGCGACGCACGACGCCAAGTGAGCGCCGGAACCGAGAGATGACTGCCGCCACACCGGCCGCGATGGAGGCGACAAAGAGGACCACTCCAACCAGTCCCACCAGAGCGAGGAAATCCTCCCATCCGGGCTGGCCCAAGGGATTGCGGATCGGAGCAGTGGAATCGGGGCTGAACCCATTCGCAACGAAGAGGAGAACGAACGCCGCCAGCATCGTCCAAAGGACCCAGGTCCAGCGTCGCGAGGGGACCCTCCCATCGGGAAAGAGCAAAGGCAGCAAGACAGTGACAAATCCACCGGTCAGGGCCCATAGCCAACTGTCCACCCACGCCGCCCACTGTGCGCCGAACGTCGAGAGAACTCCGGCTGCTGCGGCTCCCTCTGTCGTAACGCCCAATGCGAATAGGAACCCATAGCCAGCCATTACCCAGCCCACCGCGTTGTGAGGTAGTCGAATCGCCAGGTAGCTACCAACCAGGCAGAACATCAGGGCGGAAAGAAACGCGATCAGGCCAGCGAAGAACTCCGACGAGGCTTCGAACTCGATGGGAACCGTCATCAGATTCCAGCTAAGAAGTGCGATCGTGCCGAGAAACGGAATCGCAATCAGGGTGCGACGGCTCACCAAACGAACCCTAGGGCGGCGCCGTACCGGAAGCGTTACGGTGTTCGCCCCATGGATCAGGCTCTCTTCGAGAAAAGCGGCGAATCGTTTGTTCCCACGGAATTGGTCCGGGGGGGTTGGGACGACAAGACCCAGCACGGGAGTCCACCAGCTGGCCTGCTGGCGAGAGCTGTCGACCTCGTCTCTACCGCGGTGCCAATGCAGGTGGTCCGGTTCACGGTCGACCTGTTTCGGCCGGTGCCCATGTCACCGCTCCGAGTCGAAACCGTGGTGCGACGCGACGGCAAGCGGATCCAGGTGGTCGACGCCTTCCTCCTGGTCGATGACCTCGAGGTGGGGCGCGTGTCCGCCCTCAAGATTCGACTGGCGGAGCTCGCCTTGGAACCGTTGATCTTGGAATGGGAGCAGCCGCCTGCGCCCGAATCCTTGGAGTCGATGCAATGGACCGACCGCTTTGGCTCCCGGCTCGGTCTGCCTCGGTTCCATTACGACGCGATAGAGGTACGGACTGTCGACGACAGCTTTCTGGCGTATGGCCCGGGGACGTCGTGGTTTCGGCTCAAGTACCCGGTGGTCGCAGGGGAGGAGATGACCCCTTTCGTGCGCCTCGCAACCATCGCCGACATGTCGAACGGCAATTCCCAAAGCCTCGATCCGCGGGAGTGGATCTACATCAATCCCGACATCACCCTCTATTCGCACCGACTGCCGGTAGGGGAATGGGTGGGGATGCAATCGGAGGCCCGCCAGCATCGATCCGGGATCGGGATGGCCGACACTCTCGTCTTCGATATCGCCGGGCCCTTGGGGAGGATCAGCCAGGCCCAGGTGGTCGACGTCCGGGTTGACTAACGAACGATCGTTCGTTAGTCTGAGGTCATGGAGAACGGGGAAGCCCGGTTCCGAGCCCTACTCGAGGCCGAGGAGAAGATCGAACCGACCGATTGGATGCCAGAGGGCTATCGCCAGACTCTGATCCGTCAAATCGCCCAGCATGCCCATTCCGAGATCATTGGGATGCAACCGGAGGGAAACTGGATCAGTCGGGCTCCCACCTTGCGTCGCAAGGCGATTCTCATGGCCAAGGTCCAGGATGAGGCCGGCCACGGGCTCTATCTGTACTCCGCCGCCGAAACCCTGGGCGTGACGCGCGACCAGTTGATGGATCTGCTCCACACCGGTCGTCAGAAGTACTCCTCGATCTTCAATTACCCGACTCTGTCATGGGCCGATATGGGTGCCATCGGCTGGTTGGTCGATGGGGCCGCCATCACCAACCAGGTCATGCTCAAACGTTGCTCCTACGGGCCCTATGCGCGGGCGATGGTGAAGATCTGCCTCGAGGAGTCCTTCCATCAGCGCCAGGGCTACGAGATCATGCTCGCCCTCTGCCGGGGGTCAGAAGAGCAGAAGGCGATGGCCCAGGATGCCCTCAATCGCTGGTGGTGGCCATCGTTGATGATGTTTGGGCCCCACGACTCGGAATCGACTCACTCCGAACAATCAATCGAGTGGAAGATCAAGCGGGTCTCGAACGATGACCTTCGCCAACAATTCGTCGATATGACCGTCCCCCAGGCGGACTACCTCGGTCTCGTCGTTCCCGATCCCTCTCTGGCATGGAACGAAGACCGCCAGCACTACGACTTTGGGCCTATCGACTGGGATGAGTTCTGGTCGGTGGTCAAGGGTCACGGACCCATGAATCAAGAGCGGATCGAGCACAAGCGCCGGGTGTGGGACGAGGGAGCCTGGGTTCGGGAGGCAGCAGCCGCTTTTGGTGAGCGTGAGCGCAATCGGGGGGCGGCATGACGTACTCGGTGCCCAAGGTCGCGGGCGAGGTCGAAGCCGAGGTGGGGCGGGAGGCCGAATCGGTCTGGCCGTTGTGGGAAGTGTTCATCCGCCAGAAGCGAGGGCTTTCGCACGTGCACGCAGGCAGCCTCCATGCCTCCGACGCCGAAGCGGCCCTGCTTGCCGCCCGCGATGTCTACACCCGACGCGTGGAGGGCGTGAGCATCTGGGTGGTGTCCTCCGCGGACATCGTCGCTTCCGATCCCGACGACGCTCCCGCGTTCTTCGAGTCGATCGAAAAGCCCTACCGCCACGCCACCCATTACGACATTCCCGATGAGGTAGGCCAGATGTGATCGACGCCGTTTCTCCCCCCGGAGGGAGTACCGGCCTAGCCGGCGAGGGGGGCGCGTCCCTTCGCGCCCTCCTCGGGCACGCCGACGACAACCTGATCCTGGCCCAGCAGCTTTCGGGTTGGATTGCCTCTGCTCCCGACCTTGAGCTCGACCTCGCTCTTGGCAACATTGCCCTGGATCACCTGGGTGTCGCCCGGGCACTGCTCGCCCGTTACGGCGAGTTGGAGGGGGCAGGCCGAACCGAGGACGACCTGGCGATGACCCGCAACGAGCGCGAGTTTTTCAACCTGCTGATCTGCGAACAGCCGAACGGCGATTTCGGCCAGACCATCGCCCGCCAGCTCCTCGTCGACTGCTATCAGGTCGAGCTTTGGGAACGCCTAAGTGCCGACTCCGACCCGGTGGTTGCCGGCGTTGCCGCCAAGGCCCTGCTCGAGGCCCGCTACCACTGGCGACACTCCTCCACCTGGGCCGAGCGGCTCGGCGC
>JAICGW010000057.1 GCA_025922945.1 Acidimicrobiia bacterium
ACCACCCTCACTACCGCTCTCAACCTGGGCCTACTGGCCTACGCCCTGTCAGCACTTGCTCTGGTGGTTGGAATCACCATGATCGCCTCGGGAGTCACATTCCTCTCCCTGCGCAAGGCCTTGATCGCCTAACCGATACCGCTCGCTCGCCGCCGCGACCGGAGTGGACGGATGGGTGGGTGGTCAAACTGATCCTCGCCGGGTGCCGACGTCGTCATGATGGCTTCGTCGCTTTTGCGCAACGGACCGGATCGATTGCGAGCGACGGCGCAGGGTTTGCAGGTCTGGCTCGCCAGCAATGGGTACGAGTCGCTCGAGCAGGCCAATGGCTCATTCAGCCAGCAGGCGGTTGGCGACCCATCGGCCTTCGAACGGTCCAACTACATGCGGACCCTGATTTCCTACTCCCCTGAGTGGTAACGCCCGCTAGAGATAGCGGGGATCCAGGCCCGGGCGCCGATGGTCTGCTTGGCTAGCGGTTAGCTGCCTCGACCTCGGCTGCCATGGCGTCGAGGTCGCCGGCCACCGGGGTGTGAGTCCACACCTTCAGGCCCCTAAGCAAATCGCCATATTTGGCTTCCTGCCCCGGCCGGACTGCCACTCGAACGGGCAGATCGGTACGCAGCGAGGACTTGTATTTGCCCAGGATGGCTTGGTGTTGGGGCCGGTCGAGATCCAGCTCGAAGACGATGCCATGAGCACCCTCGGCCAACGGACAGCCTTTCCCAGAGAGGAGCGGACAGACCGTTCCTGGCTGCGGGCCTTCACACGTCATGACGCGGTGGCCCAGCTGCTCAAGGAAGTTCCGATCGACCACCTCATTCCCCCCGGGGATATCGAACAGGATGTAACTGTCGGACATGGTCTCGCTCCTTTTCGACCAGCTTGCAGTCCGGCACGCCAGCCCGGAAGGGGCGAAAGTCATCTCTCCAGGGCCGGAGTACCCATTTCGATTTTGCGATTGCACGCGACGTGCCTCTGGGAATGAATAAGCAAACCCCCACGGTCGCGAAGAGAAACCCCAATTTTTTTGGGGTTCCTCTTCTGTATCGGACGAATGAGATCAGCTGATGCTGACCGGAATCCGCTTGGCGACTGGCGCCTCCTTGGTGGGCACCGGAACCTTGACGGTCAGGACTCCCTTGTCGTATGCAGCCGCGATGTCGTCAGCTTTAACGCCATCTGGCAGCGGAATGCGCCGCTCAAAAGTTCCGAACAGGCGCTCCTTCATGAAGCGATCCTTTTCGGTCACTTCTTGCTCGGCACTCTTCTGTCCACGGATGGTCAGCAGGTCGTCTTCGACCGCGATCTCGATGTCCTTTGACGGATCGAGTCCCGGCAGCTCGGCCTTGATCACCAGCGTGCCGTTCTCCCGATACATGTCGGTCGTGGGCCGCCAATCGAACTTCTCCGTCTTCTGATCTCCGAGGAAACGGTCCATCAGGCTTTGCATATCCTTCTCGAGCGAGAAAAACGGGCTCCACAGCTTCAGTTCCACGATTTCACCTCCTCTCTCTTTGCGAGATGACTCCGACTGCAGCTGTCATGCAAGGATGGACTCCTTCTGCCTGCCTGGAAAGGGCGGAAAGTCACAATTGCGGGAGAGGAGAATTGTCAGGGCCAACAAAAGGCGAATGGGGATGATTCGTTCAATCGGGTCCCCTGACGTTGGGACTACTGGGGCGTCTTGACGGAGAGAATGTTGCACCCTGCCAGATCGGAAGACGCCGGTGGCTGGTCGAGCCCAGCAACAGCGACGCCGAGCTAATTGGCGTCTACGCCCGATCCAATGCGCCCGGATACTTACAGTATTGAACACACCTGACAGAGGGGATTTGAACATGGCACAAGCCCACTTCACGGACGAGGGCCCGAGTCCATTTGTTGTCGACATCGAGTCAGTGACCATCGCCAATGAGAACTACCGCAGCACGCTTTGGACAGGCGCTCACCTCCAGATGACGGTCATGAGCATCGAGCCGGGTCACGACATCGGCCTCGAGCGCCACCCCGACCGCGACCAATTCCTGCGTGTCGAGTCGGGACGCGGCCGAGTTCAAATGGGCCCTGACCGAGACACCCTGCCCTTCGACCGAGAAGTCGAGGACGACTGGGCCGTTCTCGTTCCCGCCGGAGCGTGGCACAACGTCACCAACCTGGGTGACAAGCCCCTCAAGGTCTACGCCATCTACGGCCCTCCCGAGCACCCGCATGGGACGGTGCATCCCACGAAAGCCGACGCCGACGCCGCCGAACACCACTGAACGTCTGGGGCCAGATTGGCAATCCGCTGAAGTTGTTTGCCAGTTAATCAACGGGAGGGGTAACTGTCTCAGACATCTGCGATTGGCCTACCTGACTCGTCGTAAATCAACTCTGAGGGACCCCAGGTAGCGTCGATCCGATGAGCCTCCCGCGCGACGTCGGTCCATGGCAGAGCCGCCCCGGGGCTGGTTACCAGCGCTGCCGGGACGGCCCTTTCGTCCCCTCAGTGCTTGACTTCAAGCCCCCCGAAGATGACCGTGGCATTGACGTCCAGCAGCGGAGCGCCTGGCTCGATGGATTCGGTGGCGGTGACGTTTTCGAATCCACCAAAGATCGGCATGCCGTGAGTAACGACCTGCCATCCCTCTGGCACCTTGATCTCGGCTCCCCCAAAAGCAACGAATACGTCGAGTTCAGCTCCGGGTGCCGGTTTGGCGTCCCGTAAGTCGATCTCGGCACCGCCGAAGAGGGCCCCAATGGAACCTCCTTCAAAGTGATCGGACTTCGACGCGATCTCAGAACCTGAGAACAAGTTGAAGCTATTGACCCGATCCTGCGTCCCGCCCCCGATTTGACGATTGAACCCCCGTCCAAAGATCACGAGGACGCCCAGCAGTATGAGGAACAACGGGCCTGCCACCGCAAGAGTGTCCACCACCTCCGTAGTCCGCAGAAGGAGCATGCTGCCGAAGCCAATCATCACCACCGGCATGACCCAATGGCGAAGGTTGGCAGTCAGCGAAAGTATCCCAGCCGCGATCACGACGATGGGCCACCACATTCCGATAGTTCGTCCCGCATCAAGAAGCCCTGCGACATCCAGGAGCAGCAGGGTTCCCAAGGCAAATACCACCGATCCGAACAGCAATCGTGCTCGGTTCATGAGTTGCCTCCTTTCTTTTCCCACAGTGGCGTTTCGCCATGCAGACCAACAGAGGCTTTCGTCCAATCTTGGGGAGCGGAGAGGCGGCGCTTCAGTCCTCGGTTACATCGGCCGTGATTCGGAGCCAGCAGAAAGGGTCGCCGGGAAATGAGCCCACGGCTCCCCGCGCCGTCAATGTATGGGATGAGAAGGCCCGGTCTCTTGTCGGGCGACTCTCGATCCTCTCGGGCAACGGCGGCCCCAGCGATGTCCGATGGCCTGCCCGGCGGGGGAAGAACGCGGTCGCGACTCTGAAGGCGATGCCCAAGGTCAGGATGCCCATGAGAACGGCGCTACCTGTAGTCGGCCAGAGGTCGGGAAACCAGGCAGGGAGATAGAGAGTCAATGGCGAATAGACCGTGTACCAACCGAACAGAAGAGTCACAACCCAAGGGAGGGCGCGCATCAGGCCCCGCCGGCTGGGCGATTCGTCTCGTGCTCGTCGGCCGGACCTCACATCGCCCAGGAAACGAATGAGGCCCAATGCGAGCACGACCAGCAACACAAGACTGATGACGAGGAAGATCCAGGAAAGGATTTCCAGCCTGGGGAGCGGCTGCAAAGACAAGCGAGTACCAGGTCCGTACGTCGCATCGAGGAAAAGATCGGTGATCGTGCTGTGCAATGGCCCGGCCCGGTTGGAAGCGGACGCGACCACAAATCCATCGCCCGTCACGGTGTCGAGAATGAAGAACGCTTCCCAGCCCATATTCCGTCCCCCGTGTGAGACGGAACGATGACCGTTGAGCGAGCCCAAGCCATATCCCAGCCCCTGATACAAGCCAGCCTCAGACACCGGAGCGATCATCCTCTCAAGAGTTTCCGGCGACAGGACACCCCGACCGGGAGGCTCACCATTGGGGCCCTCGGCTGTTGCTGCGACGAAACGAGCGAAGTCTTCGACCGTTCCCAGCTCACTCCCAATCCCATGAATACTGAGCTGGCGATGCTCGAGCGTCTGTCCTTCTTCCCCGTAGGGGGTAGGAGCGCGGGCCTCGAGTTCGGGCGTCCACTCCCACCGAAGGCTTGCCGCGCTCAGCGGGTCGGTTATTTCCCTTTGCACAAACAGGTCGAAAGACTCACCAGTCACATCCTCAATGAGGGTTTGGAGCACGCCATAGCCCGCTCCCGAGTAGCGGTAGCCAATACCAGGTTCTTGCACCAGTTCCATGCGCCCGGTTGACAGTTCACCGGGCTCCAACGTCTCAACGATCCCTTCCAAAAGGTGCGGCCCTTGGAGGGTCTCGACTACATCGGGAGGATTGGCCCGCCGCGGGCTGTAGTCGACATACCCGTGGATACCGAGGCCAGAAGTGTGGCTGAGCAGCCTTCGGACTGTGACTGCGTTGGGGTCATACAGGTCCGATTCGATCTGCAATCGATCCAGGTAATCATTGACCGGCGTGTCGAGGTCGATGGCCCCCCGCTCAACCAGCTTCATCGTCGCCCAGGCCGTCAGGATCTTGCCACAGGAACCGAACTCGAAGACCATATCGGCCCTCATTGCTGTGCGGGCTTCGAGGTCGGCCATGCCGTATGCGTTGGTCCAGAGGACGTTTCCATTCGCAATGAACGAAACAACGGAACCGGACACCCCGTAATGGTCGAGGAGTCCGGGCATTCTCGTTCCGAGGACGACTTCGAACTCGCCGTCGTCGGCGGCCATTCCGGGAAGCGGTAGGAGAATTATCACCAGGACGAAGATCCACAGCGAGATTCGCCGCCGCCAACAGGTGCCACCCCCGAACGCCAGTGCCCCGATTCCGATCGTGAGCGTTTTCATGCGCCGCGAAGCTCAGACACGCTTTGCCCCGAGGCGTCGGTTCGGATCTCCGCCCCGGGCGCTTGTCTCCCTAGGTAGAAGTAGAGCCCCATGAGGTTGACCATGGCGAGACCGATCATCATCGGGATCACCTCGAACGAGGCGTGCGGTGATGTGGGATCAGCTTGGTGGCCGAACCACTGGTCTACGGCGATCCCGATCCCTTCCAGTACTCCGAAGACGAGCCAAGAGCCGGTGAGGAGAATTCCTAGGGGCCGGCGGTTCCACATCCACCAGCCAGCCAGGGTCATCAACGGCAACCAAACGACGAGGTCCTGGACATAGATGGCGTTGGTCGCCACACCAAGACCGTCAAGAAACGACGTCGGATCATCTGAGAGGACCGAAGGGACGACCACTCGTAGCCACGCGAGCAGGTTGAGGGCGATGATCGTCCAGACAAAGATGGCCAGCCCCCGAACCGGTACCTGCTCGACTCGTCCCTCGGTCGGCACCTTTCCTCCTGCAAGCAGCAAAGCGAAAATCGAAAACAGGGCGAGGGACTGAGTGATTACGTACAAGAGGAACAAGCTGTTGAACGGCGTCAGGAAGAGGAGCAGGAAGGCGTTGTAGCCGAGGTAGAAGAGCGACCCCAGCCAGAGGAAGCGGGCGCGCGATGAGCCCAGCCGTTCTCGCCAAATTGAGAGCCCAAGAACCGGTATAGCCAAGGCGAGCATGACAAGGGCCGTCCCTCGGGCGTTGCCATTCGTTACCGCCGGACCGGTGAGGACATCGGGAAGGAAAAAGGTCAGCGCTGCCGTGACACCTCCCACGATGGCCAGGGTCACCGAAAGTGCATAGACATGTGGGGGAAGCAGGTCGCTTCGGGGCACTTTGGTCCGGGAAGCGTCCCGTATCAAAAGGAACATCTCCGTTCTCTCCATCTGTCGGGTCTCTCGACCCTTGAGGCTGTTGTTGTCGTCTGTGCGATCGCCGGGTAGGGGACAAGGTCCCGAGTTCGCTGACCGCGACGTGAGCCAACCGCCCAACGCCTATCCGCTAACCCGGGATGACGATGAGCATTTCGACCCTGGGCCGTCGAATCGAGGTTGGCGACGATTTCAGTCGATGGCACCAAGGAGGGCGAAATGTCTGTGGTAGCTCAATCGAGAGAGGCGAGCAATGCTCATGGGAGTCGGAGGCGACTGCCTATGAGCCTGCTGTTGCTGTCCGTGCTCCTCGGGATTCTTTCCATCGGAACCTTCGAGGCGGCCCGGGCAATGATCACCAATCCATTTGAGCCTCTTGGGATGACGACTGAGTGGCTAAAGAACTCGCCCATCGATACCTACTTTTGGCCCGGCATGTTCTTTGCTGGAATGACCCTGGCCTCCCTGCTCACTATGGCTGGCCTCGTGTTCGCATGGCCGTGGAGATGGGCACGGGACATCGAGTCCCGGGTCGGGTATCGCTGGCCCTGGTTGGGGGCGGTGGCTACCGGCGTCGTGCTGCTGACTTTCGAGGTCATCGAGTTGTTCTTGGTGCCTTTCCATCCAGTGATGCATCCGGTGCTGATCGCCCTCTCCCTGGTCGTTATCTGGTTGCCATTCACGAGTTCAGCGAGAGAGCGCCTCGCGGTCTAGTCCCAAGCGAGTTGAATCTCTCCCTTGTTCTCCGAGTCGACTCGCCAGGACGCGGCACCTCGTGATAGATGTGTCGACCCTGCCAACCACAAGACCGGCTATGGCGACCGAACAGATTTCCTGAGAGCCCCGGCGTCATCGCGCTCAAACATATGAGCCGGCATGCTTGGGTTAGACGCGCGGAAGTCGCGGTGGCAGGACCACAGCCGAGTCAGACGGTCAGAGCTTCAGCCACGGGCATTACAAGTGCCACAAGCCCGAGTACGGCATGAACCATTACTGGAATAAATGCGCTGTGCTTGCCCAATCGGATCGCCTTCAGACCGTGATACACCCCGAAACCGAACGGGGTGGCCAAAACCACAGCTAGGGGAACCACCTGCCAAAGGGGCCAGGATTCTGCAAGCAACCAGCTAGCAGTGATGAATCCGACTAGCGGACTGAGGGGAAGCCACCACAACAGCCGCGCCGAGAGTCGCAGGTGTCGTTCGGCTTGCTCCGATTTCAGAACGGACTCTTCTTTGTCCTTCATGTACCTACCTTTCGAGTCACAGCCAGTAGCGCGCCACAGGTCCCGCCGGGGCCCGGCCTTGTGGCTGCCAAGTCGTCAGTGTGAAGGGAGGACGCCAACAATGGACAGCAGCTCTCCGAGGAAATAGAGAGTCGGCAGAAATCCGAGGACGGTCGCGAGCACGACCGCAGCACTCCGGTCTATCCGCTGAAAGATGCTCAACGTACCCACGATGGTGGTCGCGAACGCTGCACCAGCGCTGATGAGCAGTGCGATGGCGATCTCCGGCCGGTCGAAGAAGCTTTCCGAGGGAATGTCGTTGGCCAGCGTCAGGAGCAGGAATACCAGGGTTGCGACGATGTGAGCAACAAGTAGACCAACGGTCCACGCTCCAATCCGGGTAGCGGGCCTCCTGCGAAAAGGCTGGTGCAGAGTTGGAGCGGACATTGATCTTCCTTTGGTTGCCTATTCGCGATCATCCGTATCAGCTCAGCTTCCAGGTAGAGCCTTATTTCCTTTTCCAAGGACCGTAGAGCTCCCGCTCGTGTGCCAAGGCGCGGTTCTCAGTGCCTTACGAACTTGCGTCCAGGTCCCTGCGCCCCAGCGTTCGAGGATCTTCTGGGAGGACCTTCGCCTCTAGCCACAACGCCGGGCCGGTTCGATCATGGGTTCAACGCGCATCGAGAATTTGGAGGTGTCCGATGACTGTCCCACCCACCGCCGAGGTCCGAATCCCACAGGACAAGCCACCCGTTTGGGCCAACTCGTGGATGAAGTGGGCGCTCACCACCCCCGGCATCCAGAACATGGTGGGAAAGGGAGTTGCCCTCCTCACCTTCAAGGGACGCAAGACGGCCAAGCGCTACACGATCCCAGTCAGCTACCACCGTCAAGACGACCTTGTCACCATCATCACTAAGAGGCAACGGAAGTGGTGGCACAACTTCGAGTTCCCGATCGAAGTGGAACTCAGACTCGCCGGCCGTATCCATACGGGAAAGGCCGAGATCGAGTCGGATGCAGCAGAGACGCTCGAGTTCATGACTGAGTACCTCAAGACGCGACCCATTGACGCCAAGGCCTACGGGCTGGCCAAAGATGAGATCACCCAGGACAAGATCGCACGGATCATCCCTCACATCGTGATGATCCGCATCGCCATCGAGGGGAATGAGGCCAGCCGTGAGTGATGAGTGCACAACGACGGCAAAGTGATGAGCAGAATCCACGAGACGCAGCCAGCGCGCATAGCTCATGTGAAGGTGCTTCTTGACGAGCTCAGATGCGTCCTGTCCACACTGTCCCTCCTGGTACGCGGTCACATTTGCATGCCCCGCGACATGGTGGGTCGTGAGATCGCGTTCGCCGATGGGACCCGATCCGAGATCTATAGGGAAACGGCGATGCGCCACCTCGGCGCCCCTCCCCGCGTGATGCTGGCAGTTCGCTTCCGACTTCGGCTGGTCGGGTCGAGCCGTGTGGGACACGCGCTCTTCAGGTTCGAATCTTTATTCAACACCCTGCTGTTCGCCGCGCATCCTGGCTTTCACTCGAAGCTTTGGCTGACCGATCCCGTGACCAATTACTACCGGGGAATCTACGAGTGGCGGGATCCCGAGTACGCAGCGGCGTACGCCGAAATTCTCCGAGTGGTTTTGTCCCCGTGGATTCAAACCAGCAGCTTCGCCTACCGGGTGATCGATAGGATCTCGCGCTCAGAATTTCTGGAGGGTCAGGTCGTTCCCGACTGGTTTGAGACTCCTGAAGACCTGTGGTGGTTGCCAGAGAGGTCGGCCCGCTCGACCCCTCTAACCGTTAGAACCTGAAGCCTGACCTGCTGGTCGTGGACACGGGTCCGACCGATTTGGGCTCGCTATCCAGGCTCGAATCGGTGGGACGCCGGGTGTCAAGCGCCGACGCTGAACTCCTTATTGGGATGGGCATATCAGCACCACTGGACCCCAGGCTCCCTTCACCACTTCGGTGGAAACGCTTCCACTCAGAACACGCTGCAACCCTGTACGCCCGTGCGTAACCATCAACAACATCGTTGCCGGGTCGCTTCCATACATGTCGAGAATCGATCGAGATGGGGTTGTTGAGTGGAGTACCTCCCATTCGACCTTTTGTCCGAGCCGGTCCAATCCCATTGCCAGGTTATGGACATAGTTCGTCTCAAGAACACCGACGTAGCGAGGACGATAAGGAGGTACCACCTGAACCAACCACAACGGAACGGACAGGGCGCGGGCCCATCGTGATGCCTCGGCAACACTCAACTCCGAGAACTCAGACCCATCGACGCATGCCACGACCCTCTCGACTTCTCTCGGGATTCCCGATTCAGGACCGTATGCGACGGTCGGCTGGTTGACGCGGGCGAGGAGATCGACTGCGGTAGATCCCAGCAGGGATAGACCAACTCCTCCCCTGCCATGCGTGCCCACCACCACAATCGCCTCGTCTCCAAGCTCACGAGCAAACTGAGCGATCATCTCGGCCGTCGTCGAGCCCATTTCTCCGTCTCGGACCACCATCTTGTGTGGTCGGTTTCCCAAGAGTTCGGCTACCTGAGCGAGGACCGACTGCTCGACGCTCGCGCTGGTGGCGGCGTGAAAGACATGCAGTTCCGCCATGGTTTGGGAGGCGAGTAATGCGCCGCCTTCAAGCGCTGCGCCAGACAGTCGGGAACCGTCTGTGGCAACAACCAGATGGCGGTAGAAAGGTCTGGGTGGCAAGCCACTCATCGTGTCTCCTAGGGTTGGTCTTCCTCAGCGTGGCTGCCAGCGAATTGATGAAGTAGGGGCAAACGGCCCTCTGCCGGGACCAACCGGCCCACATCGCATTGCCGGAATACGTGAGCGCCTTGCTAGCTGCCCTCCTATCCGCAGGTACCCGAGGGCCGGGCAACCGCGCAGGGGTGGAAATAATCCCAGCACGAGGATTTGTCCGCGTTGTCCCAACGCGTTCCGTCGCGGATTGAACCTCGCGGGACCTTAGCCCCTGTTCGGTGGGGTCCCCCGCCTGCAACGTGTAGCCAGCACGATGAGAAAGAGATGATCGAGGCGCCGCCCGCGTCCGACACCATTCGGGTCGAAAAGGCTCCGCACCAATCCAGATCGGAACCAAAGACAGGTGCACGGACGCCATTGAGCGCTGGAGTAATGGTCGCTTTGCTCCAGGGGATCGCCCTGATAGCGGTTGTGGCATGGGATGGGACCGCCCAGTGGCGGGTCGCCCGGGCATTGGCAGTTGCGGCCATGACCGCCGTCGTAATTGGTCTCCAGCGCCGGACCAGCTCCCGTTTCGCGCACTTCTCGGCATGGGCCTGGGGAGCTATCGGTGTCGCGGTCGGGGTCGGGATCGGAGTCGTGCACCTGTTGAAAGCGGGCCTGTCGGTATACGCCGCGCTGACCCTGGTCTGTCTACTGACCGGATTAATCGCGACTGCCCGCACGTTGTCGGCGCTCCTGGACCGCCTCCAGGGCTGGCGGTCCCTGGCGGTGCTCCCCGTCGCCCTGCTTGCCCTCATCCTCGTGTACTACCCCTTCACCGTGGCCCTCATCGCCACCAACACTCCCCGCGTGGATATCGGTGCCACCCTCCCCTCCCAGCTTGGCCTCGCCTATGAGGATGCACGGTTCTTGACGCCGGATGGGATCATCCTTTCCGGTTGGTTTATGCCTGGGTCAAACGGAGCCGCGGTCGTCCTTCTGCACGGAGGAGGGGGAAGTTCAAATCGGACCGCAGTCATTTCTCATGCCCAGGTCCTGGTCCACAATGGCTACAGCGTCCTGGCCTTCGATGCCCGCGGCCATGGGCGCAGCGGTGGCGACGGAATGGAGTGGGGCTGGTACGGCGATCTCGATATCACCGGCGCCCTCGACTACCTCGAGTCCCGCCAGGAGATCGATCCAAGCCGTATAGCGGCTGTTGGGCTCTCAATGGGCGGGGAGCAGGCCATCACCGCCGCCGCTTCGAACACAGGGATCAAAGCCGTGGTTGCCGAGGGCGCCACGAACCGAGTCCTCGGTGATGACGACGCATTCCTCCCTACACACCCCGGACGTTGGGTCAACATCGCCGCCGATTGGATCAAGTACGGAATCGCTGATTGGATCTCCGGAGCCCAGCCGCCGATGGCGTTGACGAGCGCCGTGGTCGCGGTTGCACCCCGACCGATCTTGTTGATCAGCGCCGGATTGGTGGCTGACGAAGTCCGGGCTGCCAACAACTTCCGCGCCGCCTCGCCAGGCTCGGTGGAGGTGTGGAACGTGGCCGGAGCCGGCCACACCTCCGGTCTGGCAACCGGGCCGACTGAGTGGGAGGCCCGTGTCATTGGCTTCTTGGATCAAGCCATCAGCAAATGAAATTCGAAGAAGGGAAGAATCGATGAAAGTCCTAGTGAGCGCAGCTTCGAAACACGGATCGACCGCCGGAATCGCCGACGTCATCGGCTCCGCGCTGATGACCGGGGGCTATGAGGTTTCAGTGATGGAGCCAGCGCGTGTTGACGACGTCGACGATTTTGACGCCATCATCGTCGGCAGTGCGGTGTACGCCGGCCATTGGATGAAGCCCGCCATTGAGCTGACGGAGCGATTCGCCGAGAGGTTCCGGGAAAAGCCTGTCTGGCTCTTCTCTAGTGGGCCTATCGGAGATCCGCCCAAGCCGGCCGAAGATCCCGTCGACGTAGTCGAGGTGATGAAGGTGACCGGCGCCCGCGGACACCATCTGTTCGCCGGCAAGCTTGATAAAGCGATGCTGAGCTTTCCAGAACGCGCGATCGTCGGCGCCCTGCGAGCTCCCTACGGCGACTTTCGCGATTGGGACGAGATCCGAAACTGGGCCAACGAGATCGTCGTATATCTTGGCGAGATATCTGCCGCCCGTAGGTGACCTCAAAAGCAACATCCACGATCGCCCTGGAGCTGCCTAAGTCCAGTCCTCTCGATCCGAATCGGGCTTCTGGGCAGCAGCACGAGCAACATACGCCGCAGCTTCGCTTCGCCGGCTCATTCCGAGCTTGGTGAGCAAGTTGGACACGTAGTTCTTGACAGTTTTCTCGGCGAGGAACATCTCGCTTGAGATCTCGCGGTTGGTCTTACCCTCCGCGATGAGGTCCAGCACCTTGCGCTCTTGATCGGACAATCTGTCGAGTAGCGGATCCGAGGATGGACCCCCACCGCGCAGAGCCGAGAAAAGCTTTGTAACCATATCCGGGTCGATGAGGGACTCCCCTCGGCCGATCCGGCGGAGGCTCTCGAGAAGGGCCGCGGAGTCGATTCGCTTCAGGAGGTAACCGGAAGCCCCGGCCAAGATCGCCGCCATGAGCGCCTCTTCATCAGCGAAGGAGGTCAGCATCAGAACCCTGACATCGGGGAAGGCCGAGCGAATATTTCGGCACGCCTCAACGCCCGAGGCGTCTGGAAGGCGAACGTCGAGTACGACCACATCGGGTGAGTCAAAGCCCACCCGGCGGATCGCCTCAGCTGCGCTCCCCGCCTCGCCAACCACCTCCAGATCGGGTTCGGCATCGAGCAGTGAACGGAGGCCTTTGCGCACGATTTCGTGGTCGTCGACGAGCAGGATTCTCATTTCACGGAAACCTTCCCAGACCATAACCGGCCGAGCCAGCCATGAATTGTCTCACTACTGTTCCGGGCCTGGCTGAAGTAACCCCCGAGAGGCTGGCGGCGCTCGTTAGCGGTGCCGCAGCAGTTACTGCCACGGCAGACCTTTCCGAGCTGCTCACAGCTACGGCCGAAATCGCGCGGGAGAGCACCGGGGCCAAATACGCAGCCTTGGGTGTACTTGGTGAGCACGGCACTCTCATCGAGTTTGTTCACGTAGGCATTGCCAGGGAATTAGCTGAGGCCATTGGACCGCTTCCAACCGGTCGCGGCGTCTTGGGAACCCTGATCCATGAGGCGAAAACCATTCGACTTGACCGCCTTCAAGATCATCCTGATTCCACCGGCTTCCCGCCCCATCACCCTCCCATGAGCACCTTTCTCGGCGTGCCAGTGAGGTCAGGGGATGCGTTATTCGGCAACCTGTATCTCACCGAAAAGGAAGGCGGATTCACCCAGGACGATGAGCACCTGGTCGAGGCTCTGGCAGCCATCGCCGGTTCGGCGGTATCGAACCTCAGGCTTCAACAAAAACTGCGGCGCTTGGCCGTGGTCGAGGATCGGGAACGGATAGCCCGTGACCTTCACGACGCCATCATCCAGGACATCTTTTCCGTCGGTCTCGTCCTTCAGGGACTTGCCTCGAGGATGGACAATGAGCGGGATCGCCACGACATCGAGGAGGCGGTCACGCGACTCGACTCGGCGATCAGTGAGCTACGGCGCTTCATCTTCGACTTGAAGCCTCCGGTGTGGCACGACCGCGACCTTGGCACCGAGATCACAAGGCTGACTCAGCAACTGGCTGAGCCGTACGGTGTCCGCGCGGTCTTCGATATCAGCACTGACCTGGGCCAAATTCCCAGCGACGTCATCGATGTTGCATCGCAGATCGTCCGGGAGGCAACCAGCAACGCCCTCCGACACTCAGGAAGCCCCACCGTTGAGATCGGAGCGGAGAGCAGGGCGGGCTTTCTCATTTTGACCATTGCCGACCGGGGTAGGGGTTTTGACCCTGCCGCGGTCAAAACCGGATTGGGCCTGTCCAGCTTGCGGAGCCGAGCCGAAAAGGCGGGAGGTGACACGACGGTTCAAAGCCGTCCTGGCCGCGGCACCACTGTTCGGGTCCTCCTTCCCGTCTGAGGTCAGACCCCCGGGAACGGAATAGGGCCGGTCGTCCTGTAGCGAAGTCTGTTTGGCCCTACCAAGGGTTGCGGGCTTTGGCGACACTGACCGGGACAGATTCCGAAGCAGTGTTCACAAGGAGGACACCGTGACAGTTGCAGTATTAGATAGGAAAGCCCCCCGGGTGACCGAGCGGACAGGTAGCGGCCGCCGTCGTCTCCTGGCGATAGTCGGAATCCTCAGCTTGGTGGTGGGGATCGGTTCTTTCGCCGGAGGGGTCTTCGGAGCGTTCTACACCTGGAACCAGGCCGTCTCCGAGAACATCGTCACCCCCGACGACGCCGTCTTCCCCCAAGTCCCGGTCCGGGGCCCCATGAGCATGTGGGCGCAGGCCGACATCATCGAGCATCACCAGCTCGACTCGACCGAAGGGCTCCGCTACTCAGAGATGCCCCGCCAGGTTCCCTCCGTCGACGAGGCCGGCAACCCGGTGCTGGGCGAAGACGGAGAACCGGTGATGGTTCCCAACGCCGCCCGGGCCAGCTGGATCAACGCCACCACCCTCACTACCGCTCTCAACCTGGGCCTACTGGCCTACGCCCTG
>JAICGW010000058.1 GCA_025922945.1 Acidimicrobiia bacterium
AAGGTGACGAGGACTGGGCGATCGGCGAAATCGTCGGACCCGACGCTTTCATTGGTGCGAACGTCGTTGAGAAGGAATTTGGGTAGCTCGGTCCCGAGGGCGAGCATCGTGGAAGTTGCAGCCATGGCGCCAGGTTAGGTGGGCGTCGGTTTTTCCGTCTGTGGGCTGCAACCGTGGCTATGCAACGGTTGCGGCCCTGGGGCACGAGAGGGACCTACATACGGAAGACGCCAAACTCGGCCGACCCTTGCACTGGTGCAGAGTGGCTGGCGGAGAGCGCGATCCCGAGCACATCCCGGGTCTGACGGGGATCG
Source organism: Acidimicrobiia bacterium (assembly GCA_025922945.1). Classification (GTDB taxonomy): domain Bacteria; phylum Actinomycetota; class Acidimicrobiia; order Spongiisociales; family ZC4RG35; genus JACCTH01. Next base: position 315 of record JAICGW010000058.1, read on the forward strand.
ATGAGGCCGTCGTCGCGGATGCGAGCGGTGGAGAAAAAGGCCTGTTCTTCGTACCCGATCTGGGTCTCGATCAAGGCGCGTCGCTGTTGGTCGGCGTCCTCGTCGAAGGGGCGGCCCTGGTCAAGCGCCGCCTGCCGGGCGATGATCGACATCACCCCCGCCAGTTGCTTGGGCCCCATCACCGCCACCTTGTGATTCGGCCAGCCGAAGACAAACCGCGGGTTGTAGGAACGTCCCGACATCCCGTAGTTGCCGGCCCCGTAAGAGACCCCGGCCATCAGCGCGAAGTGGGGGACGCTCGAGTTGGCCACGGCGTTGATCATCTTGGCTCCATCTTTGATGATTCCCCGCTGTTCGTACTCCTTGCCCACCATGTAACCGGTGGTGTTGTGGATGAAAAGGAGCGGCGTGTCGTAGCGGTTGCAGAGCTGAATGAACTCCGTGGCCTTGTGAGCTTCCTCGGAGAAGAGCACGCCCTGGGCGTTGGCGAGAACGCCGACGACAAAGCCGTGGATCGACCCCCATCCCGTGACCAGCGAAGTGCCATAGGTCGCCTTGTACTCCTCGAATCGGGAGCCGTCGAGTGTCCGAGCCAGGATCTCGCGGGGATCGAAGGGAGTGCGGAGATCTGCCGGGATGAGGCCGAGGATGTCGTCGGCGTCGTGGACCGGGGTGTCGGGCGACTGCGTGGGCCCGTATCCGTGCTTGCGCCAGTTCAGGTGGGCGACGATGTCACGGCCGATGCGAATCGCGTCAGATTCATCCTGGGCGAAATAGTCGGAGAGACCAGAGACACGCGAATGCATTTCGGCTCCGCCCAACTCCTCGTCGGTCGATTCTTCCCCGGTCGCCATCTTCACCAAGGGCGGGCCGCCGAGAAAGACCTTGGCTCGCTCCTTTACCATCACCGAGTAGTCACACATCGCCGGCACATAGGCGCCGCCGGCGGTTGAGTTCCCGAATACCAAAGCGACGGTTGGAATACCAAGGCGTGAGAGCTGGGTGAGATTTCGGAACCACTTTCCCCCGGTGATGAATACCTCGGCCTGATCCGGCAGGTCGGCCCCACCCGATTCGACGAAGTTGATGAGCGGCAGCCGATTCTCCCGGGCGATGTCTTGAGCCCGCAGGGTCTTAGCCAGGCTGTAGCGATTCGATGACCCCGCCTGGCTGGTGGGATCGTTGGCCGAGATGACGCATTCGACGCCCGACACAATTCCGAGGCCGGTGACGGCATTGGCGCCGAGGTTCTTGTCGGTCCCCCAAGCCGCCAGGGTCGAGAGCTCGAGGAAGTGGGAATCGCGGTCGAGCAAGAGCTCGATCCGCTCCCGCACCATCATCTTTCCCCGGGAGCGGTGGCGATCGATGTACTTCTGGCCCCCGCCCAGCCGGGCCTCGGCCTGAAGGGCCTCGAATTCGTCGAGCCGCGCAGTATTGGCCCGATAGTTGAAGGCGAACTCGTCGCTACGTCGATCGACCCGGCTCCCGAGAACCTGCATCCATTTCGAGGGTAGCTCCCACTCAACTTCGCGACGGAGGGGACCGATACATCCCTGGTAACTCAGGAGGTCGACGAGGGATGCTTCTTTCGGGGAGTCTTAGCAACTGGTCGGTGAATGACCTGTTGCAGATAATGCGCGTGACCGCCAAGACGGCCACATTGAGAATCGATGGCTCGCGCCCCGGAGTTATCCATTTCGGCGACGGCCGCATCGTCGGCGCCGGCCTGGCAGGCCAACGGGTCCCTCGTAATGCCGAAGAGGCTCTGCGAGCCACGGTCGATGCGCTTCACGTACTCACCTCCAGCGGAGACGGCGCCTTTCTCGTCGCCGAACCCGACTTCGACCCTGCCTTGCGCGGTTGGGACGTCGCCGAGGTCATGATGGAGGTCGAACGGCTCCGGCAGATGGAGCACGAGGTCACCTCCCAGGGGGTCACTGAGTCGACCTCCCTTCGTCTTGCTTCCGAGGTTGCCACCCCGGTCACTCTCCACTCCGAAGAGTGGGCCGCCGTTTGCGCCCTAGTTCCCTCCTTCAGCCTCTCGTCGCTGCAAGAGGCCTTCGGCAACTCCCGCGCCCTCCAATTCCTCAGTGCCCTCCTCGGACGGGGCCTGACGGTTCCAGCCCCGGACACTCAGGTTGAGGTGGCGATCGACACGGTCCCTGTACCTGAACCGATCGTCCTCAACGAGGTCAGCGTCGTGGTCAATGAGGAGCCGGACCTACCCATCCTCGATTGGCTCGGCGACCACCAGGTCGAGGGAGCCGTCGACCTCAGCCCGGGGACCTCCGACGACGACGAGGACTACGAAGAAGAAGACGAGGAAGAGGAAGAAGAGGAATACGAGGTCGATCCAAATCGCCGTGCCCTGCGGTCCGTGGTCGCTTCCCCGGAGACCACCCTCGTTTCCAATGTCCTGGGGGACATGCGAAAGCTGAGGACCGGCCAGTCCTAGCCATTCCTGCGTAGGATCGCGCCCCTAATCCAGGGGGTTTTTACGCAAGAACGAATGGTGATCGGGATCGCCGGCGGATCCGGCTCCGGCAAGACCACCATCGCGGCGGCCGTGGCTTCCAACCTGTCTGGGGTCACGATCATCCAGCACGATGCCTATTACCGGCATCGACCCCAGCTGGCGTTTGCCCAACGGGCGACGGTCAACTACGACCATCCCGATTCCCTCGAGACCGAGCTGCTGATCGAACACCTCATCCTGCTGGGCAAGGGTGAGGCCGTGGAGATCCCGACATATGACTTTTCCGCCCATTTGCGCGCCGAGCGAACAGTCCTCGCCGAGCCCGCCCGAGTCGTCATCGTGGAGGGGATCCTGGTGCTCGCCGACGCCGACCTCCGCTCTCATCTCGACCTCAAGATCTTCGTCGACACCGACGCGGATCTGCGACTAGCGCGCCGCATCCAACGCGACATCGATGAACGGGGTCGCAATCTCGATTCGGTTTTGAGCCAATACTTCTCCACTGTGCGCCCGATGCATCTCGAGTTCGTCGAGCCGTCGAAGCGCTATGCCGACCTCATCATCCCCGAGGGATACAACCCCAATGCTCTGGCGACGGTGGTCGAGATGATCCGCACCAATCTGGCCGCGAGCGACCCCTCCATATACTCGCCAGGATGACCACGCGCCCTACGGTCGCCGTCGTCGGAGTCGGCGCCATGGGCGAGGCTCTCGCCGCCGGACTGCTCAACGCCGGGTGGGAACCATCCGAGCTCACCTTGGTCGTGAGACGACCCGAGCGGGTGGCTCAGCTTCGGCAACGCACCGGGATCGCGGTCTCCCTTACCCCTCAGGACGCAGCTGGTCGCGATGTCGTCGTCATCTCGGTCAAGCCCCGGGATGTCGCCGAGCTGCTCGGTGAGCTCAAAAGCGCGCTTAGGCCTGGACAGGTATTGCTGTCGATTGCCGCGGGGGTGCCGACCTCGACCTACGAGTCGGCCCTCGGCGACGTCGCCGTCGTCAGGGCGATGCCCAACACTCCCGCCCTTGTGAAGGAAGCGGTCACCGGTATGGCGGCCGGCCGCTATGCCGGGGAAGAAGAGCTCGAAAAAGCGCGCCTGGTCCTCGAGGCTGTTGGTGGGGTGCAGCAGCTTGACGAAGGCCTCCTCGACGCCGTCACCGCGGTCAGCGGTACCGGTCCCGCTTACGTGTTCCTTCTGGCCGAAGCTCTTACTGAAGCGGCCGTGCGCGAAGGACTGCCCCGCGACATCGCGGAATCGTTTGTCAATCAGACGATCCGCGGCGCCGGCCACCTGCTAACCGAAACGGCGCGAGGACCCTTCGAGCTTCGCTCGCAGGTGACCTCTCCGGGGGGAACCACCGCCGCCGCCGTTCACGTCCTGGAGGAGCGGGGATTTCGGGCGTTGGTGGAGGACGCGGTGCGTGCCGCCGCCCAGCGAGCCAGGGAGCTCGGCTCGGCATGAGCCTCTTTTCCCGCCTGGTGGTGGGAACAGCCGAATCACCCCCCATCCACCGCCTCATCACTCGAACCCGGGCCGGGCGGCGACTTGCCCACCGCTTTGTTGCCGGCGAGACGCTTGATGAGGCGGCCGAGGTTGCCCGGCGGCTTAATCGGGCGGGGATGACGGTCTCCCTTGACCTGCTGGGCGAAGAGGTCACTGCGTCCGACGAGGTGGAGCAGGCCTACGAGGGATACGAGGAGTGCCTGAAGCGCATCGCCGATGATGGCCTTGACGCCAACATCTCGGTCAAGCTCACTCAGCTCGGTCTCGCCATCGATCAGAGTCTCGCCGCCAAGACACTGGATCGATTGGCCTCCGCCGCGGCGGACCTGGGGCTGACCATCACAATCGATATGGAGGACTCCCGCTACACCGCCGCCACCGTCGACCTTTATCGCTCGGCGCAGGAGTTTCATGGCAACCTCGGTCTAGCCCTCCAGGCGTACCTGTATCGCACGCCGGCGGATGTCGCGAGCCTGGTAGGGCTCGGTGGGCATCTCCGGCTCTGCAAGGGCGCCTATGTCGAAGACCGTGACGTTGCCTTCACCGATCCTGATGACGTCGACGCCGCCTTTGTGCGCCTGCTGGAGATGTTGATGACGGCCGATCAGGTCAACCTGGCCGTCGCCACGCACGACCCGAAGTTGATCGAGGTGACAAGGCGCCTAGCGCACATTCGCGGCGGCCGATTCGAATTCCAGATGCTCTACGGGGTACGGACCAAGGCCCAAAGAGAGCTATCTGCTGCCGGGTACCCGCTCCGCATTTATCTCCCGTATGGCTCGCACTGGTATCCGTATCTGGTGCGCCGGCTGGGAGAACGCCCCGCCAACCTGGCGCTTTTCCTCAGAGCGCTGGTCGGCAGATAACGTCGAACTATGAACGTTGATTTCACCTTGCCCGACCAGGACGGCCAACCGTTCTCCTCGGCCGATCACCGGGGGCGAAAGTTGATCGTTTTCTTCTATCCGGCGGCGATGACACCCGGTTGCACTGCCGAGGCCTGTGACTTTCGCGATAACTACGCCGCTCTCCAGCAGGCGGGCTACGACCTGGTGGGGATCAGCCCCGATGCCCCGGCCAAGAACGCAAGGTTTCGCGAAAAGGAGAATCTCAATTTCCCTCTCCTTTCGGACACCGACCACAAAGTCGCCGAGCAGTTCGGAGCCTGGGGTCCGAAGATGCTCTATGGGAAAGAGTCGGTTGGCCTCATTCGTTCCACGTTCGTCATCGGCCCTGACGGCGACCTCGAGCGTGAGTTCCGAAACGTCAAGTCCAAGGGACACGTCGCCCGTTTGACCGAAGACCTCGGCGTGTCGTGATCGGGCTACTGCTCCTGGCCGGGTTGTTACTGGCACCGGTGGAGCAGGCCGGACTCGATGTCTCCTCCATCCTCGACAGCCTCGAACTGCGGGGTTACTACCTCGATTCGGGAGTTGAGGTTTCCGTTGACGAAATCGAAGTGCTGGTTGACCGTTTCGAAGGGGTCTATTTCGTCGGACTCGAATCTGAAGCGGATGCCGACGCCGTGGCGGACACGTTGCTCGATGGTGTTGGGTCCGGAACGATTGTCGTCCTGACCCCCAGCGAGATCGGTGCAGTCAGTACCCAATACGACGACGAAGAGATCGACTCCGCTCTCGACGACACGGTGGCTACCGGGGGCAGCAGTTACGGAGAGGACTTCACCGAGTTCGCTGCCTCCCTCACCGGTGCCGAACCTGTGTCAGAAGGGGGAGGCTTCAACTTGGTACCGGTGTTGATAGGCATCGGGGCGGTGGGCCTGGTGGGCTTCTTCATCTGGCGCGGAAACGCAGAGCGGGATCAGGCGAAGGAGAAACTCTTCGGTGAAGCTCGAGCCGAGATCCGCCAGCAGATGGATGTCATCGCCACCGCCATCGTCGAACTCGCGGATGACCCCCGGGTGGCGGGCAACGACACGGCGACCTCGCATTATCGGGAGGCCTCCGAGACCTTCCGCCAGGCAGAATCGAGGCTCACCGCGGCGTCGTCCCTGGACCAACTCGAGGACCTCTCCGACGACCTCGACCGGGCCCGTTGGCAGCTCGACGCCGCCCAAGCTCTGGTGGAAGGCCGCCCGCTACCTCCGGAACCGACCGAGGATGCTCCGCCGCCTTGTTTCTTCGATCCCACTCACGGGACGGGCCGGGTAGAAGCCGAGATCCAGACTCCCGCCGGGGCGAGGAAAGTGATGGTTTGTGAAGCCGATGCCGAAAAACTCCGGCGAGGCGAGTCACCTGACCCTCGCCAGATTCCCTACGACAGCCAGCCGGTCCCTGCCCCTCGGGCCCCACGCACGCACGGGGGATTGGGCATGGACTGGCTCGACGTGTTCTCGATCCTGGTCGGTGGGATGGGGCGCGGCTTGCCATACGACTGGTCGGGCGGGCCCCGCCGGACGAGTGGCAGGCGTCCGGGGATTCCGTTTCCGAGCCGCGGTCGGGGAAGTGCCTCCCGCGGCTCACGCGGCCGGGGTCGCCGCACTCGCTGAGCCGGTATCCTCGCCGACCGGACACGAAAGGCAACAAATGCTGCGGCGCATCTGGAACTACCTGCGAACTCTCTTTGGCATGGCAGCCGAACGAGCCATGGATCCGTCAGTCGAGATCGAACAGGCGATAAACGAAGCCAAGAGAAGGGATCAGGAGCTGCGCAACCAGGCGGCCAAGGTCATCGCCCACCGGACACAGATTGAAGCCAAGATCGAAGACTCGGCCAAGGATGTTGGCGAGGCCCGCGAGATCGCCAAGCAGGCTTTGCTGAAGGCGGAATCTGCCAAGAACTCAGGAGACACCGCCAGCCAGGCCAAGTGGACCAATGCGGCCCAATCAGTCGCCCTCAAGCTGCAGGCCGCCGAGTCGAACTTGGAGGGGCTCAAAGGGCAATACGAGATCGCCATCACGCAAGCGGACTCTGCCAAGAGCGCCGTCACCCAAAACGCCATGCGCCTTCAGGAGCTGGCAGCCAAGCGGATGCAACTGGTGGGTCAGCTGGAGCAGGCTCGGATGCAAGAAGCGGTCAACCGCGCCGTCGAGACGATTTCGGTCTCGATGGAAACCAATGCGCCCAGTCTCGACAAGGTCGAGGAAAAGATCCAGCGCCGGTTGTCGGAGGCGCAGGCCCGCGCCGAGCTACGCGAAGCGACTCCGGAAGGAGCCGAGAGCGAGTTGCGAGAGGCGGTCTCGATGGCTCAAGCTGACGCCCGTCTCGAGGAGTTGAAGAAGGAGCTCGGCCTCGCTTGACACACACTTAGAAGAAGAGGCGCAGGCTCCGGAGACCGAAAAGCGGCTGAAGGCGTCGGCCCTCATCGGGCCACTGGCCGGCGTGGGGGCGCTAGGGGCGGTCCTGCTTGGGTATCTGGGGACCCTGCACGAGGTCATCGAGCCCGAGGTGGGACGGGTCGTGTTTGGCAACGTCCCGGGATGGCTGCAAGCGGTCTTCTACATCACCACTGCTGCGTTCATAGCTTTGTCGGGAGCGCTCTTCTTCCTTCGTGCCCAGTCGTGGGAGAGGGGAGCCCGCGATCCTCGGTCCGGTCGCTGGGGGGAGAGAGTGCGACAGCTATTCCGCGGCCTCTCGATGCAGACCCTGCTCCGCGACCGGGCTGCCGGCCTGATGCATTCGATGATCTATTTCGGGTTCTTGATCCTCTTCGCCGGCACGGTCATCCTCGAAATCGACCACCTTCTGCCCAACAACTTCAAATTCCTCGAGGGCGGGATCTATCTCGGGTACTCGTTGATTCTCGACCTCACTTCACTTTTGTTTCTCGGCGGTCTCGCCTGGGCATTCGTCCGCCGCTACCTGCAGCGGCCCTGGCGCTTGCGATCGAAGACCAAGCCGGAGGACGCTTGGAATCTCATTACGTTGGGTTTGCTCGGTGTCACCGGCCTGACCACCGAGGCCGCCCGAATCGCCCTATCCGGACGTCCCAGCTTCGAGCGCTGGTCGGTAGTGGGGTTTCCGTTGTCGTTCCTCATTCCCGAGGCGGCGGCGGGGACAGTTCATCTCACGTCTTGGATCGTCCACGCCGCAGCTTTCCTCGCCTTTCTCGTAATCCTGCCCATGACCAAGCTTCGGCACATGCTGACGAGCCCGACGAACATGTTCCTCTCTCCGCACGGACGTCCCAAGGGAGCGATGCGGCCCGTCGTCAACCTTGCCGAGGTCGAGGACATCGACACCATCGGCGCTTCGGTGGTGAGCGATTTCACCTGGAAACAGCTCTTCGACACGGACGCGTGCACCATTTGTGGACGCTGCACCGCGGTCTGTCCGGCCAACATCACCGGCAAGCCGTTGGATCCCCGTGAGATGGTTCTCAAGGTGGGGGAGGTGGCGGCCGTGACCGCCGGCGTGTCACCGCCGGTGAGCCTGGTCGAAGGCATCGAAATCAGCGGCGACAACGTGATGCAAAGAGTCCGGCCCGAGGAAGTGTGGTCGTGCACGGCCTGCCGCGCATGCGACGAAATCTGTCCCGTCAATATCGAGATACTCGACCGGATCCTCGACATCCGCCGCTACCTGACAATGATGGAGTCGTCCTTTCCGAGCGAGCTCTCAAAGGCCTTCGTGGCCATGGAGAACCAGGGCAACCCCTGGGGCATGAGCAGAGAAAAGCGAGGGTCCTGGACCGCGGCCCTCGACTTCCATGTCCCGGTTCTGGGTGAGGATGCCGACAGCGCCGAATATCTCTGGTTCGTGGGTTGTGCGGGATCTTTCGATGATCGCAACATGGCCGTCTCGATCGCCTTGGCCAAGCTGTTGCACGAGGCCGGAATCGATTTCGCCATCCTCGCCACCGCTGAGGTATGCAACGGCGACCCTGCTCGTCGCGCCGGCAACGAATATCTGTGGCAGCAATTAGCCACCCAGAACATCGAGACCTTTGCGGCCCGAGGAGTGCAGAAGATCATCGCTCAGTGCCCGCACTGCTTCAACACCCTGGCCAACGAATATCCCCAGATGGGCGGGGAGTACGAGGTCGTCCACCACTCCCAACTCCTAGCCGAACTATTGACCCGGCAGAAGATCACTTTCAGTGGCAACGGATCGGTCCGGAAAACCACCTATCACGACCCCTGCTACCTGGGCCGGCACAACGACATCTATCTGGCGCCTCGTCAGGTGGCGGCGGCCACCGGAGCGGAGCTGGTGGAGATGCCCCGCCATGGCACCAGGGCTCTGTGCTGCGGGGCAGGCGGTGCGCGGTTCTGGATGGAGGAGCACACCGGCAAAAAGGTCAATATCGAAAGGGCCGAGGAAGCGTTGGCGACCGGTGCCAGCGAAGTCGCCGTCTCCTGCCCCTTCTGTTACGTGATGCTTGATGATGGCATCAAAGAGCTGGGGCGAGGCGATGATGTCCGGGTGCGGGATCTGGCGATGATGCTCACCGACGATTGATAGCTAGTGCTGGCGGTGCAATCGCGGCTGGTTATCTGCTCCACGGCGCGTTCTCACTTAGAGTGATGATCGATTGATCTGGGAGGTAGGGGTAAATGACGATTCTTCGCACGTGCGTTCGCGAGCACGACTACGTGACAACTGGCAACCGCAGTAAATGCAGTCGGTGTGGGGCCGTTCAGGTCGACCTGACCGAGAGCCGAGCCCAGGGCGTGGCCGATGCCACCAAGGTTTTCGGGGCGCGGCGACCGACGCTGTTCTCGCTCAAGCCTGAAGAAGCCGAATCCGAAGCCGCATTCGGAAGGGCGCGTCACCGCCGCTAATCGACAGACCTAGGTGTGACCTAGGCTCGACCCAGATGCGACGGTTCGTTGGGGGGACCCTTCTGCTCTGCATGGTGGGCTGTTCGGCTCCGACCACTCAGGTTTCGGAATCGACCCTACCGCCAACCACCACCACGGCTGCGCCCGCCACCGCAGCCGAGGCAGTCGACCTGTTTGGGGCCTGCATGGAGGCGGCCGGCTTCGACTTGGGTGAGATCGTGGTGGACGATGAAGGTCGACCGGATTTGGGCGCCCTCGCCGGAGATGCCGCTACCGATCCGAGCTTTCGTCAGGCTGTCACCCTTTGCGCCGGACCTCTGGGCGACTTCCTTGGATTGGAGAATTCGCCGGGCCTGCGAGTCATGGTTCGGGCCCAGCTCCAGGACTATGCCGGATGCATGAGGGCTAGCGGGGTGGAGGATTTCCCCGATCCCGTTGCCGACTTCGATGGCACGTTCGCTCCCTTTCCTTCCGAACAGATCCCCACCGACGATCCTGACTTCGGGCCCGCGGTTGAAGCGTGCGCAGCCGCCCTGGGAGTGAACGCCGAGTAGGCCCCGCTTCCGGCGGTAACTTGACCGCGGTGCGCATCGGCTTTCAAGGCGAGGACTATTCATACTCCGACCAGGCTGCCCAGGAGCTATACCCCGACGACAACCGGGAGGGTTTCTCTACTTTCGTCGCCGCCTTCGATTCGCTCCAGGGCGGCGAGGTTGACCTCCTCGTGATGCCGATCGAGAACTCAACGACGGGGAGTGTGCTCGCGGTGTTGGACCGACTCCTTCCCGGGCAGGTGAAGATCGTCCGTGAGCATTTGGTGGAGGTTCGTCATGTGCTCTTGGGCCAACACGGAGCTTCGTTAGAAGACATCAGGGAGGTGCACTCCCATCCCGAGGCGCTGGCACAGGCCGAAGCCATATTGACTCACTGGGGGTGGAGCGCGATTCCGGCACACGACACCGCCGGGGCGGTGAGGATCGTGTCCGAGTCGGGCTCCTCGACCAGTGCCGCCCTTGGGCCGGAGCGGGCGGCAGAGCCCTTCGGGCTCAGCGTCCTCCTACGAGATGTCATCGACCGGCCCCACAACACCACCCGCTTCGTCGTCCTCAGTGCCGGAGAGCCCAAAATCGCCGACGATGCCGACAAGACGACTGTTGCATTTACTACTGCCCACACCCCCGGTTCCCTCGCACTTGCCCTCACCGAACTGGGTTTACGGGGCGCCAATCTGACCCGGATTGAGTCCCGCCCCACCGAGCAGGCGTGGCGCTATCGCATGTTTGTCGATCTGACTCATCTCCCCGGGCCTGAGGGCGTAAAGCGCATCTTCGAGCCCCGCCCGTCGAGCCTCGACGACCTCGAATTCCTGGGTACCTATCGATCCGTGCTCCGCTGACCGATACAGATTTCGGGGACATACGATTTCGTTGACGATGACGACCAAGCCGCTCGAAAGACCGATCACCGACACCAATGTCGACGTCGACGTGCCCTGGCAGGTGGTGGTATGGAACGATCCGGTCAACCTGATGGACTACGTGGTCTGGGTCCTGCGTCGGCTCTTTGGGCATTCGGTTGAGGAAGCGACACGTCTCATGCTGGCAGTGCACAACGAGGGCAAGGCCACCGTGGCGCAAGGACCGCGCGAGCAAGCCGAGATGGATGCCTTTCGCCTCCACCAGCACGGCCTCTGGGCCACCATCGAGAAGTGATCCCCTTCTTACCGGTAGAGGATGGGATCCTGGTCACTCTCACTCCGGAGGACCTCGACCTTCTTTCTCAACTGCCCGACTTCTTGAACAGTCTCGGCGATCCAGACAACGATCCCGCTGCCGCCCGCTTGCAATCGCCCGTCTATCGAGAGGACTCCAACGCCTCCGACGAGTGGTGGCGACTGATGGTCGATGAGTTCAGGGAATCACGCGCGGCCGATCGCTCTGCGTTCGAGCTGATACTGGAAGCCGCTGCAGCCGGAACGGTTGCATCGATGGCGGAGGCGGAGGCTTTCATGCGCGTGCTGAACGAATCGCGCTTGGCTCTGGCCGCCCGGCTGGGCGTCGAGGAGGAGGGGGACATGGAACGTCTCGAAGAAGACGATCGGGGAGCCCTCGAGTACTTAGCCAGCCTCCAGCAACTACTCGTTATTGCGTTGATGGGCGAGGAGCTCGAATACGAGGTAGAGCCCTAGGCCGTTTCGACCGGCACGCCCTCACGCTGTTCTAACCGACCATCGGCGTGGATCGCGAACCTTCCCGCCCCGCGATCATGGACCGGCTCGGTCGAAAGCCAGGGCCAGCCCCCGAATTGGGTTTGTCGGTAATCGAGCACGGCCTGTGAGATCTCTTCCGGACTGTTCATTACGAACGGACCCATCTGGAAGACCGGGGCACCGATCGGTTGGCCTTGCAAGAGAAGGAACTCAGCAGGGCTGCCGTGGTTGGTGAGGGGGGTCGCCAGGTCGGGTCTAAGGCGAGCTCCCGTGTTGAGAGCGATCCGATGTCCATCGACTGCCACGTCGGTCCCGTCGAAGAAATGGAGCATGCGATTGACGCCGGGATGGGTGGCGGGGAGATTCCAGGTGGCCCCGGCCCCAAGCCGGATGAGCCAGATTCCCAGGGCGGAAGAGTCGCGTGCCGCCCAGGAGTCGGGTGGGGGAGCGGGAGCGCGGTGGTCCTCGAATCGGCCGGCGATGATGTCAATGCTGGTCTGGCCGTCGGCGGAGAGAACAGTTGGGATCTCCTCGGACCACAGCATCCGGAAATAGGGTGGAACCATCTTCTGGCGGGGCGGGAGGTTGAGCCAGATCTGAAACAGTTCGAGCTCGTTGGCCCCCTCGGAATCGATGAGGGGAAACATCTCTGAGTGCTGGATTCCTGCGCCAGCTGTCAACCATTGGGTGTCGCCTTGTCCGAAGCGGGCGGTGGCACCGAGGGAGTCCGAATGATCGATGAACCCGCGGCGAACGACGGTGACGGTCTCAAAGCCGCGGTGTGGGTGCTGGGGGAAACCCGGCACCTGACGGCCGTGGTACATGCTCCAGCCATCCCGGTACGAGAAGTCGGCACCGATTTGGCGCCCTGCTACTCCCGGCTGCGGGCCCTGGGCCTCATTCCCGGCGGGGTAGTGATCGACGTGATGGACGGTGAAGATGAACGGGTCGAGCCCAATCCAGGGCATCGAGAGGGGAACGAGTTCGAGGACAGAGTTCATTGCACGCAGAACCAGTTGCCTTCGGGATCAAACATCTCGATCCAGATCTCGCCCGCCATGCCGGTGGCCTCCCGCTTGTAAGTGGCGCCTAGCTTTTCCAGCCGATCTTTCTCCTCGGCCAATCGGACACGGCGCTGGTCGTCGGATAGCTCGCCTCCATCTCCGACGGCGTTCACGTCGATGTGGACCCGCTGGTTGGGTTGGCCGCCGTCGTAGCGCTCGAAAAAGAGGCGGGGACCCTTGCCATCGGGGTCGACTGCCGCCGAGAGATCATTGCGCTTTTCCCGCGGGATACCGACGGAGTCGGCGAAGTCATCCCAGGTTGCGAATCCTTCCGGCGGCGGCTGGATGACATAACCCAGCGCTCCCGCCCAGAACTCGGCGAGCCGAATCGGATCTTCGCAGGCGAAGACGACCTGAATTGTGTGTGACATCAACCCTCCTGCCTATCGTGAAAAATTATGGACTTCGGGGTCGTTCTTCAGACCAACCCGCCCGCCCGAGAGGTTATTTCCCGGGCCATGGCCGCGGAGCAACTTGGTTTCGATTACGCCTGGACATTCGACTCTCACGTCCTTTGGCAAGAGCCGTTCGTGATTTACAGCCAGATTCTGGCCCAGACCACTCGGCTCAAGGTGGGGCCAATGGTGACCAACCCCGGCACCCGTGATTGGACGGTGCTGGCCTCTTTATTTGCCACATTGCACGACATGTACGGTCCCCGGCTCGTGTGCGGAATGGGTCGGGGCGACTCCGCCCTCCGCTACATCGGGCGCCCTCCCACCACCCTCGAAACCACGGCGACGGCAACCCAGGTCATCAAGGATCTCGTCGCCGGAAAATCGGTCGAGTACAACGGCAAGGAATTATCGATCCCGTGGGTCGGCTCGGGCTTCGACCTGCCGGTGTGGATGGCCGCCTACGGCCCCAAGGCCCTGGCATCGACGGGGACCCATTACGACGGTTTTATCCTCCAGCTGGCCGATCCTCAAATCGCCGAGTGGACGATCGGAGCCGTTCGCAAGTCGGCCTCCGAGGCGGGCCGTGACCCAGACTCCTTGACGATCTGTGTCGCCGCCCCCGCCTATGTGGGCGAAGACCTCGATCATCAGCGTGATCAGGTGCGGTGGTTCGGGGGCATGGTTGGAAACCACGTTGCCGATCTGGTGAAGCGCTATGGGGAGAGCTCAATC
>JAICGW010000059.1 GCA_025922945.1 Acidimicrobiia bacterium
GCGGTGCTGGGCGTCGTCGCCGTCTTCTTCTTCGGACTCCAGTTGACCGTCGCCAATCCCTTCGCAGTGTGTACCGATCCGTTGTCGATTGGCTGTGCCGCGGCCAGTCCGTGGCCCTGGGCGGCGGCATCCGCCCCCGTCGATGGCCCCGGTCCCAATCCCCTCCTCCAAAACCACATCCTGATGGCGATCCATCCCCCCATGCTCTATCTCGGCTACGTCGGCCTCACCGTTCCGTTCGCGTACGCGCTCTCCGCTCTCGCCCTCGGCATGCCAGGTGCCGAGTGGCTCCGCCGGAGCCGGAGATCGGCGTTGGTGGCCTGGTCCTTTCTTACCCTCGGCATCACGCTCGGAGCATGGTGGGCATACGAGGTCCTGTCCTGGGGTGGCTACTGGGCGTGGGATCCGGTCGAGAACGCCTCCTTCATGCCCTGGTTGGTGGCCACTGCCTTTCTGCACTCATCGCTCGTACAAGCGCGCCGGGGGGCTTTGCAATCGTGGAACTTCGTCCTCGTGATCAGCGCCTTCGCCCTCACCATCCTTGGGACTTTTCTCACCAGGTCGGGAACGATCGCCTCGGTCCATTCCTTCACCCAGTCGGCGATCGGGCCGGTGCTGCTCGGATTCCTTTTCCTCGTATTGGTGGGCTCGTTTTCACTGTTCGCCGCTCGCTCTCACCTGGTGGGCGATGCCCCTCGACTTGAACGCCTCTTGAGTCGGGAGGGCGGTTTTCTCGTCAACAACCTGCTGCTGACGGTGTACGCCTTCGTGGTTTTGACCGGGACGCTCTACCCGATCCTGGTCGAAGCCACCTCGGGAGCCCGGGTTTCGGTCGGCGAGCCTTTCTTCAACCGGATGGCGGTCCCTCTCGCGTTCGGACTCCTGCTAGCGATGGGGGTGGGCCCGATGCTGCCTTGGCGTCGTGCCGAACCTCTGCAGATCACCGATCGCCTCCGGGTGCCGATCGCCGTCTCTCTCATCGCAGGGTTCGCAACCGTCGTCACCACCAGCCGTCTCGGCTATGTCGTGGTTGCCGTCGTGCTCGGCACATTTGTCCTCGTCGCCAATCTCAGTTTGCTGCTCGAGCGCTCCGCCCGCAGCGCCGCCATTCGCGACCAGCCCACGCTCGCTGCGATCGGCCGTCAACTCAAGAGTGACCCCTCGTTCTGGGCGGGACAGCTCTCCCATAGCGGCGTCGCCCTGATCGTGGTCGGGATGGCTCTCGCGTCCAACCTCGGCCTCCAAACCGAAACCAACTTGGCGCCGGGCGACTCGGTGTCCTTTGCCGGCTATGAGCTCACCTACCGTTCGCCCTTCCTTTACACGGAGCCCAATCGACGTGTCCAAGGGGCGCTAGTCGAGGTCAGCAGGGACGGCCAACCGGTGACCGAACTGTCTCCGCGAGCCAATTACTTCGGCAACGACACCTCGGGCATTACTACTCCCGCTGTCCACAGCACCTGGCGCGGCGACCTCTATTTGACCCTGCTCAATCTCGATCCGGGCGGCATCCTGCTCCGACTCAATACTTCCCCGGGAATCTGGCTTCTGTGGCTTGGAGGGTTGACGACGGCGGCGGGAGGAGCGATATCTCTGGCGGCGAAGAGACGCGCTCGGGAGCCGGTCAGCGTTGCCTAATTTCTCCACACGGTTGGCGTCCTGGCTGGGGTTGGCGGTCCTGGCCGCCGGTTTGATCGCGGCGGTGCTGATGGGGCCGACCCCGGCCGAGGACCGCGCTTGGGCGATCGGCTCTCGGATTCGGTGTCCGGTCTGCCAGGGGGACTCGATCGTCGACTCCCCTTCGGAATCCGCCCGCAACATGATGGAACTGGTTCGCGCTCGGATCGACGAGGGACGGTCCGATGACGAGATCATCTCCGAATTGCTCTCCTCATACACGGGGGCTCTGCTCCTCGATCCCCCGGCGGCGGGTGCCACCCTCTGGCTCTGGTTGGCACCTTTCGCCGCGCTGCTGGCAGGGCTGGTGATGATCTGGCGGCGGTTCGAGGGGCGGGCCTCGCCAGCGCCTCCGATGATCGGGACCCCTTCGTCGATGCCCGGCCGCTGGATACTGGGAGGCGGGGTCTTGATCCTGGCAGGGGCGATCGCCATCGCCACCGTCGGCCAATTCCGCCAGGCCCGGCCCGACGACCAGAGCCTGGCCGGCGTCGCTGGAGAGGGATTCGATCCCGAAGCGGTCTCCAACGAGACGCTGGAGGCGGTGATCGCCGCCAATCTCGAAAATCCCTCGATCAACGGGATGCGGCTGGCGTTGGCCAACCGTTACTTCGAGGAGGGCGACTACCAAAAGGCTTTTGGCCACTATCAGGCGGTACTCGACTCTGAACCCGCCGCCGCCGAAGCCGCGGCCGCCTACACCCGGCTCGGGTGGATGGTCTACGACGGCAACGGCGAAACCAATCTTGGCTTGGAGTTGATCGACCGCGGCCTGGCCCTGGTGCCAGGGGACGCGTTCGCCCTCTATCTCAAGGGACGCGTTACCTGGTGCGGCAAAGCTGATCCCGAGGCCGCGGCGGAGCTGTTCGATCGCGTGTTGACGACTCCCGATCTTGATCCCGACGTTCGCACCCAGGTCACCGCCGATCTCGAGCGGGCGGAATCAGGCCAATCCTGTTGAGAACCGTCCGTTGGGCCGCGTTGGGCCTGGTCGCGGTTTCGGTGGGATTGGCGGTGATCTTCTCCACCCGCTTCGGACGGGATCCAGGCTTGGTTCCCTCGCCGCTTCTCGGCCAGCCCGCTCCGACCCCGACGCTCCCGCGTTTGGACGGCTCCGGTGATTTCGATCTGTCCTCGTTGCGCGGCCGGGTGGTGGTGGTGAACTTCTTTGCCTCCTGGTGCCTTCCCTGTCGCGAGGAGCAAGACGATCTCAGCGCCGCTGCCGAAGCCTTCGCCGATCGCGGGGTGACGGTGGTGGAGATCGTCTACCAGGACACGACGGAAGCGGCCGCCGCCTTCCTCGAAGAGACGGAGTTCTCAGACCAAGCCATATACCTAACCGACCCGGCCGGACGGGCCGCGATCGCCTACGGCGTCTTCGGCATTCCCGAGACGTTTTTTGTCGACCAGGAGGGGGTGGTTGTTGGCAAGGCGGTAGGGGCTACCGACGCCCTTGTTCTCGGCTCCACCATCGATGCAGTGCTCAGGGGTGAGGAGCCCGGCCAGCAAGTTCTCGGCGAAACTTTCGACGGCCCCTGAGCCCGCTGTCGCTCGTTCTGTGGGCTGGCAGATAGGCACAGCCTCCCTCCGAACCCTGGGTTCGCCATCAGCCGATGATTTCGAGGCTGACCTCGGGGAAGGGGTTGCGTTCGATGGCGGCGGCGCCGGCGTCGAGCAACGTGTGGTCGAAGAATCCGGCCAGGAAGCGGTCGATGATCGGGATGATGCGTTCGGCCGCGATCGGGCCTTTCATTCCCAGCCGCTCGGCCACCGGTGAGAAAAGTGGAGCCATCACGAAGTCGTTGCTCTGGGTGCCAGCAACTCCGATCCAATAGGCAGTGCCGTCGCTTCGCTCGGCCAGGCCCCGCAACCGACCGTCGTTGGCTGTTCCCACCGCCTCGGAAGAACGCAAGAACATCGTCGGCAAGGACGTCGGTTCCGCCGCGACCCGATCGGGAAGCGGCTCCACCCAGGGATTGAAACCGGCAGCCCCCCGGCAGCGTGAATCAGTGAGGCAGAGCCAAACCGCCACTCCGCCCCCCATCCCCCGGCCATAAGCGCCCACCCGTCCGACATCGGCATGACCCGCCAGCTCTCCAAACGGGCTTGGCTCGGCGGCGAGTGCGTCGAGGATTCCGACCAGATCGTCCTTCATCACCTCTTCTGCATCCCGACCTCGGTCGAGGCGGGCGGCCTCGTCTAGATCGGGGGCAAGGGCGGTGGGATCGAAATCCAACACGGCTCCATCGGGCAGCCGGGAAACCAGGGACAGGTAGGCATGATCGGCGGCCACGACGAAATAGCCACGGCTCGCCAGTGCCTCCAACTGATTGAGCGCCACGGTTCGAAAATCGGCCAGATCGTGGGAGTAGAGGATCACCGGAAAAGACCCGGGTAGAGGGCTGGCCAGCGAACGGCCGTGGCCAAGCGTGTAGACGGTGTGCGAGAGAAAGAAACCGGGAAACCCGAGGCGTGTCGAGAGGCGGGGCCCGATGAGATCGAGATCGGGGGTCCACGGTCCCGGGTCGCGCCCATCCGACAACGCCGGATACCACACCTGGACGGCGAGTCGTCGGGAGATAGTGCCCGCTTCGGGGCCATACGGATCGAGCCTGTCGGCGAAGGTGAGTTCGAAGGTCGCAGTTCCCACTGCCAGATCGCCGGTGGGAGCGGGAAGGCTCGGTACCGGTAGAGAGGCCGGGGGGAGCGACATCATGCCCACCCCAATCAATCCCAGGGCAGGCCTCGACACCCGCCTCCACCAGGGCAGCTTTCGCTCCATTGACAGCAGATCGCCAAAGCCAAGCGCCAGAGCCACCAGGTAAAGGGGAACCAGTTGCCAGCGAAAGCCTTCGAGCAAGAGCTGGGCGATGACGATGCCAAGCGAGCCTGCCAGCACTAAACCCCGTCGGGAGCGAACTCCGAAGATGGCGGGCCATGCCACCGCCGCCGCGCAAAATCCAGCTAGTGCTAACTCCAGGGCTCTCAACGAGGAGCGATGTTGGTCGGATCGAAGCCGAATGGCAGTTCGAGGCGGTGAGCCGCCAACAGCTGGCGATTCGAAAGCAATTCTCCGGTGGGGCCGTCGGCGACCACCCGGCCCCCGTCCATGATGATCGACCGCGGGCAGAGCTCGAACACGAACGGGAGGTCGTGGGTCACGATGAGCTGGGTAGTGGGGAGCAAGGACAACAACGCCACCAGCTCCCGACGACCAGCCGGATCGAGGTTGGAAGTCGGCTCGTCGAGGACCAGAAGCTCGGAATCGCTAGCAAGAACGGTGGCGATCGCCACCTTCCGCCGCTCCCCGCCCGACAGGTGATGAGGAGCGCGATCGGCCAGATGCCATTCTCCCACCGACTCCAAGGCACTCTTCACCCTGTGTTCGACCTGTTCCGGGGGAAACCCGAAGTTGGCCGGACCGAAGGCGACGTCGGCGAAGACGGTCGGCATGAAGAGCTGGTCATCGGGATCTTGAAATACGAGACCGACCCGGCGCCTGATTTCCCTGAGGGTCTGATCCGAGAGCGTCATGCCGCCCAGGCTGATGGTTCCACTCGACGCTCTCAGAATCCCATTGAGGTGAAGGACGAAGGTGGTCTTGCCGGCGCCATTTGGGCCCAACAAGCCGACTCTCTCCCCCGGGGAGATGGCGAGGCTTACTTGCTTCAGCACCTCGGTGCCGTCGGGGTAGGAGAAGGAGAGATCGGAGACGGACAGCTGGGTCACAAGAGGCGCGAAGCCAGCATGATCGTGGCGGCGACGATTCCGGGAAGGAGCCCGGCGAGCCATTGGGAGCGGGTGATGGGCTCATGCGCTCCGGTGCGCCAGTTGCCGTCGTATCCCCTCGCGAGCATGGCCTGATAGACCCGCTCTCCCCTCTCGAACGACCTGATGAAGAGGGCTCCGGCCGACACCGCCACCGGTTTCCAATCAAGAGCGGATCGCGGTTTATATCCGCGTGCCGCCATAGCAATCCGGGTCCGTCGGAACTCCCCTGCCACCACCTCCAGATAGCGAATCATGAAAGAAGCGATCGCCACCAGCACGGCAGGCACCCGCAGACGGGAAAGACCGGCGAGGATATCGGGGACCTCGGTGGTGGCCGCCAGCAGGACCGAGGCGCCGGCGCTGAGGGTCGCCTTGGCGATCAAATTCCAGGCCCCGAGCAGCCCGGCTGCTGACACCGCGAACGGTCCCAGCTCGACTCGCGGTCCTTCGCCAACGAAGGGAAGCAGCAATGCGAAGGCAATGAATGGCAAGTCGATCGCCAGCCGGGTGAGGAAAAAGCGAGCCGGGACCTCGGAGAGGACCAGGAGGACCATCAGGATCACGGTGTAGCCGCTGAAGGCCCATACCGCCCCCGCCGGTGTCGCCACCACCGCCAACACGAAGGCGAGCAGCCCAACGAGTTTTACTGCGGCCGGTAGTCGATGGATGGGGCTGTGGCCGTGAAAATGAAGGGCGTGGGCGTGGCCGCCGCTCACGCCGAGCGGCGTCGACGCAGAATCGTGGCCGCGATCAGCCCGGCGACGAACGTCGCCCCGACTCCAATCGCGCCAGCGAGAACAGCTCCCGTCTGCTCGTTCTCGATGCCGCTGACGCTGTAGTCGGCCAGCGGTCCGCCGAGGGGATGTTCCTGGGCGGACTCGATGAACCCGTTATCGATCGCCACCCGCTCCAAACCGTCGGGAGCCCCAGAGGCGAGCGGCGCTACTAGGAACACCAGGGCGAGAGCGATTGCCAGTCCCCCGGTGACGAAAGCGAGAATGCTCTTCCGACTGGGGGCCGTGGCCAGGCGGGGCAGCTGGAGATCGGACACCCCTTTAACTAGATCCGGCCGAACAGCAAGCACGGCACCGACCGCCACGGCGGTAATGACCCCTTCCCCGATCCCAATCAGGGAGTGCACTCCGACCATCGCCTGAAAAACGGATTGCAAAGGTGCTCCGCCTTCACCCCCGATCGCATATTGAAAAACGAAACTCAAAGACGACGCCACCACCGATGTGGCTCCCGCCAGCATGGAAGCGATCATCACGGCGGAAGATCTTCTTGGCAGGACCCTCATCACCGAGCGAAAGACTCCCCAGCCGACCAGAGCAGTGACGAGAGCCATATTGAGGACGTTGAGGCCGAGCGCGACGATCCCTCCGTCGGCAAACATGAGCGCCTGCATGAAAACCACGACGGCGACCGCGAGCGCTCCCAGCCAGGGGCCGAGGAGAATCGCCGCCAGCGACCCCCCCAGGAGATGGCCACTGGTGCCGGCGGCGACGGGGAAGTTGAGCATCTGGACCGCAAAGATGAAGGCGGCGGTGAGCCCGGCAAACGGAATCTGACGCTCGGATAGGTCCCGCCCAGTCCGACGCAGAGAAGCCCCCAAGCCGGACACGGCGACTACGCCAGCGCCAGCGGCAGTGGCGACATTGATGAAACCGTCAGGTACGTGCATACGTCTTCGACCTTATTGCAACCTGGTTGCAATTATAACGAAGCGCAGTCGAGGCAGAGGCCGACCAACGCGAAATGGACCGATTTCATCGAGAAATCGTGCTCCTGGGCCAGTTCTCCCATCGCCTCGACCACTGCCGCCATCTCGACATCCACCGTGCGGCCGCAACCCTCGCAGACCAGGTGGTGATGGGCGAGATGATCGCGGAGGGGGTCGTCGCTGAGATGAACTACCCCGGGACCGTGCCCGAGGTGAATGTGGTGGAGCAGGCCCTGTTCTTCCAGCGCGTCGATGCTGCGGTAGATGGTCGAGGCGACGACGTTGCCGCCGACCCTTTCGTTCACCCGTTGCAAGAGAGCGGCTGCGGTGAGATGGTCGAGATGTGATTCCGCCAGAACCTCACAAACCGCCCGACGGGCTTTGGTGATTCGCAACCCCGATCGCCGCAGCGCCCCGATCAGTTCGTCGGCTTCGATGTGCACGAAGCCAGGTTAAGGGTCAGGCTCGAGCAAGCTCCTGGCTGCGCTCGACCGTTCTGTCGAGAACGGCCCGGGCGGCTCCAGAATCAATCGATCGCCGGGCCAGATCAACAGCCTCGACGAAGCCGGGGGCGAGCTCGGCCGCAACCAGGGCCGGGGAAGCATTCACCAATACCGCGTCCCGTCGCGGACCCTCCTCACCGTCGAGCACTGAGCGAAGGATCATCACGTTCTCCTCGACGCCGCCTCCGGCGAGCTGTTCGATGGTTGCGCGACCCACTCCGAAATCCTCGGGCGTGAATTCGGCCTGCGTCAGCTCTCCATCCTTGAGCCGATGAATGAGGGTCGGTCCGGTCGGAACGATCTCGTCGATCCCACCAACCCCGCAGAATACGAACGAGTAAATCGAGCCGAGTCTCTCCAACACCCCGATCATCCGCTCCGCCATCACCGGGTCGGAGACCCCCACGGCCTGGCGACGAGCGCCGGCGGGATTGGCCAGCGGTCCTAGGAAGTTGAAAACCGTCCTGATGCCTAGCTCGCGTCGGACTGGACCCGCGTGTCGGAAGGAAGGGTGGTACAGGGGGGCGTAAAAGAACGCAAAGTTGTTCTCCTCGAGAAGCGTCAGATTGGCCTCGAGCGGCAAATCGATTGCCACCCCGAGTCCCTCGAGGACGTCCGCCGATCCACAGCGCGAGGACACCGAGCGGTTGCCGGGCTTGGCAATCCGGGCTCCCGCCCCCGCGGCCACGAGCGCAGCAGCGGTGGAGATGTTGAAGGTTCCGGCCCGGTCGCCTCCGGTCCCGACGAGATCGACCAATCGGTCGCGGTCGAGGTGGCCCTGGATTGGTACCGCCGCTGCCCGTATGGCCTCGGTCATGCCAGTCATCTCGTCTGTCGTCTCCCCCTTCATCCGCCAGGCGACGATCAACGCCGCGATCTGGGCCGAGGTCGCCTCGCCGTTCATCACGGCCTCCATCGCCAGGCGGGCTTCGTCGCGGCTGAGGTCCACGCGCGAGCTGAGACGGGAGAGAGTTGCGGGCCAATCCAAAGCAGTTGTCGAGTGTATTCGCGGGCGTTGATTCGTCCCCCGGTACAATCTCATCCGGCGATGTTGTTCTTCACTTACGGCGGGATGATGAACCCCGAGCAGCTAGGGAAATTCGCCCCCAAGGCCAATTTCCAGTTCATCGCCCACCTGCCGGAAACCAAGCTGATCTTTCCCAACCCCGACGGTCGTCCCTCCATCGAACCGGCGCCGGGAAACACCGTCTGGGGAGCGGTTTTCGAAGTCTCCTCAGCCGAGTTGAAGGCGATCAGCGCCCACGAAGAGTCCCGCGGCCGGAGCCTGCAAAAAGACGTCAAGGCCGTAGATAGGTCCGGGAACAAGTATCCGGTGGCGGTCTTCTCCGCTCCGGCCAATACCGAGCACCACCCCCCCTCCAAGGAGTACATGGAAAAAGTGGTCAGCGGCGCCCGTCACTGGCAACTTCCCACCGGCTGGGTAGCCGGGCTCGAGGATCTCGCCGAACCGGACCTCTAAGCGACGACTTCCTCGTCCCCGCCGAACATTCTCCAGAAAACCCAAGCGATCGCCCCGCCGGCCAACGGTGCGACCAGGTAAATCCAGATATTGCCCAGATCGGCGGCGATCAAAGCCGGGCCGAAAGAACGGGCCGGGTTCACGGAGGCTCCCGAAAAGGGGATCCCGGCCAGGTGGATCGCCGCCAAGGCGAGTGGAATGACAAAGCCGGCCGCGGATAGCGCGGTGCGAGTGGAGGCGAGAATCACCAGGACGAAGATCAGGGTGAGAACGAATTCCATCATGAGACCCACGCCGGTCCCGACCGGATTGGTCACAGTTGCAGCCACCCCATCTGTGTCGGTTGCGGCCAGCACCACGGCCGAGGCGACAATCGCTCCCACGAACTGGCCGATCCAGTAACCGATCAGGTCGGTGCTCGTGGTCCTTTTGTCGAGCCACATCGCCAGGGTCACCGCCGGGTTGAAATGCCCTCCGGAAACGTGTCCCACCGCGTAGATGGCGGCGAGAAGACCGAGTCCGAACCCAAGCGGGACAGCGACCATGACCGGGCTACCGGTGGCGTTGGCAGCTAACACGGACATCGAGCCGACGAACACCAGAATGAAGGTGCCCACTAGTTCGGCCAGATACTTGTTGATCGTCACGCGAAGCTCCTTTCTCGCCATCAAGCCTACGGCTCGGGCCCTGTCGGGCCCGGGATCATCGGGATCACGTTGCTAGGCATCCTCTCGCCGAAGGCGATTCTCTTGGGAACGGCCGGCGGACTTCTCGGCTCAGGACTGGCTTTTGCCTTGGTGGCGACGGTGGCGCGCTTTCGGTCGTCAGAGACGTTGGCGGGAATCGCCCTCACGACCTCGGTGTTGATCGGATTTGGGCTCGGCGGATTTGTGGCGGGAAAGATGGCGCCGGTCAACGGGCGCTTTCATGGCTCGATCACCGCGCTTGTGGTGGCGGCAATCGTCGTCACCGTCGCCAGCCTTGGTGGGAGCCCGACTCCACTCGGATCGGTGCTTCTGTTGGCGCTGATCGCCATCGCCATCGGCGGAATCGGCGGGGCAATCGGCGGTCGCCGCTCCAACGAGCCAATGAGCAAGGGCGAGTAAAATGTGTTCGAGTCCGCCGGACGGTCGCGGGTAACCCCGAGGAAAGTCCGGACTCCATAGGGCACGGTGCTGGGTAACGCCCAGGCGGGGTAACCCGACGGAAAGTGCCACAGAGAACAGACCGCCGATGGCCCGCAAGACGGGCACAGGCAAGGGTGAAACGGTGGGGTAAGAGCCCACCAGCGAGCCGGGTGACCGGCCGGCTAGGCAAACCCCACCCGGAGCAAGGCCAAACAGGGACGGCGGCGGCCCGTCGATCAAGTCCCGGGTAGGCCGCAGGAGGCGACGAGCAATCGCTCGCCCGAGATGGATGACCGTCCCCGGCAACGGGACAGAATCCGGCTTACAGGCGGACTCAAACCGTCAAACCCCCTCCAAGGAGGGGGTTTGACCCTTGTTGACCTGCTCTCAATTACGTCGACGCAACTAGCTGGTTGGTGGGCGCGCACGCTCGTCGCCCGATAATCTCCGCCTCGAGCCAGCGGGCGGACACCCTTGCGTCTTGGTTTCCAGTGAGGTGGCGGGTCGTTGACACACGTGACCGCGTTCGACTGCTGACCCTCTAACCGTTCAAGCTCTACTCGTGAGTCGTCACGAATGAGGAGGAGAGTTGTGGCGAAGATCGAAACGTCTGTGGAAATCGCTCGACCGGTGTCCGAGGTGTGGGAGTACCTGACCGATCTCCGAAACGAAAAGGAGTGGTCGACCGAGGTGGTGGACACCACCTACAGCGGGCCCATCCAGCTTGGTGCCATAGGCACCGACACTCGTCGCTGGGGAAAAAAGGTTGTGAAGTGGGACTGGAAAGTCACGGCCTACGAAGCCCCCCGACGGCTGACTCTCACCTATGGACCACCGATGAACGCGGTGGCGGACTTCACCTTCGAGCCAACAACGCAAGGCACTCGATTGACCTGTACCACCACCCTGAAACCGAGCAGCTGGATGAGGCTTCTCGCACCTGTCATCGCCGCTGAGGGCCGCAGGGCCGATCAGAAGCAATTTGCGAAGGCAAAGGAAATTCTCGAGTCACGTAAGGCTGGTTAGTACCTTGGCTGGAAATCGGCAGAGTTGCGCAAGAATGGATCGATGGCGAAGAACGTGCTCGGCACCGATCTCGAGGATTGCTCCCACGATCCGGTCACCGGCTTCTACCGCAATGGTTGTTGTGACACCGGTTCAGACGATGTTGGGGTCCATACCGTTTGTGCCGAGATGACAGATGACTTTCTGGCCTTCTCCCGCCAGGTGGGAAACGACCTCTCCACTACCCAGCCCTGGTTTCCGGGCCTCAAAGCCGGAGACTTCTGGTGCCTCTGCGCCGCTCGCTGGGTCGAGGCTCTGGAGGCGGGGGCGGCACCGCGAGTTCGTCTGGAAGCGACTCACGCCGGCACCCTCGAATTCGCCAGCCTCGCCGACCTCAAGCGTTACGCCGTCTGACTTCTAGATGTGCGGGCGGTTCTCGCTCTCGGGCGACATCGATTTCTATGCCGACTACTTCGGGGCTTCGGCCGTAGTGGAGGAACTGCCTCCATCTTGGAACGTGGCCCCAACCGATCAGGTCTACGTGGTGGCCCAGCGCGAGGGGGAGCGAGTACTCGAATCCATGAAGTGGGGCTTGGTCCCGCACTGGGCGAAGGACACCAAATCGATTCAAATCAATGCCCGTTCGGAAACGGTGGCGACTGCCCCGGCGTTTCGTGACTCATTCGCCCGCAAGCGCTGTCTGATTCCCGCCGATGGCTTCTACGAATGGGAGTCGCCCGAGAAAGGGCGTACCCCGCACTGGATCCATCGCGCGGACGGATTTCCGGTTGGTTTCGCAGGGATTTGGTCAACCCGCCGCGACGACAATGGCGAGTGGACCAGGACTTGTTCGATCCTCACCAAGGAAGGTCGCGGGGTCGTTGCTCCGCTTCATGATCGGATGCCGATCGCCCTCCCCCCCGAGCGTTGGGCGAGCTGGCTCGACCGGACCGTGACCGATGTCGAGGAAGCGAGTCGGTCCCTCCAGCCCATCGACGACAACCTGTGGATGGAACGAGAGGTCTCATCCCGGGTCAACAGCGTTCGCAACAACGACGCCCGGCTCTGGGATCCGCCTGAACAGGGCCGCTTAATGTGAGAACGATCCATGGCCCGACTCCTCTTGATTCGCCACGCCCCCACCTCCGAGACGGGACGCGTGCTGAGCGGGCGCCTACCTGGCAAATCTCTCACTCCGAGCGGCCGAGAGATGGCCGAGGCGCTTGCTTCCGAGCTTCGATCAATTCGCCTCGCCGCCATCTACTCCTCGCCGCTCGAGCGAGCGATGGAGACGGCGACGCCCATCGCCGCCGCTCAACGAAAAGAGGTCGTGGTTCACGAAGGACTTCTCGAAGTCGACTACGGCTCGTGGTCGGGTCGGAGCCTCAAATCCCTCTACCGGTTACGGTTGTGGCGCGTGGTGATCAGAACCCCGTCTCGCGCCAGCTTCCCGGGAGGGGAGTCGATCGCCGAGGCGCAGCACCGAATGGTGTCGACCTGCGAAGAGCTGGCGGCCCGTCACAAGGAAAAGACAATCGCACTCGTTACTCATGCTGACCCCATCAAGGGGGCCGTCTCTCATTTCCTCGGCCAACCCCTCGATCTCTTCAATCGCATCGCAATTGCCCCAGCGTCTGTCACGGTGCTGGATCTGCCGAGTGGAGGGTGGCCGCGTCTGATAAGCCTCAACTCCGGCGGCAACCCAAGCACATGGCAATAGAAGACCTCGGCCCGGCGGAGCGTTTCGCGGCCGGGGCCCTCGGTGCGCCCGGATCGCGCCGCTTCTTCGTCGAGGTCACCGCCAGTGGGGTCGTTCATTCCTTTCCCTGTGAGAAGACCCAGGTGGCGGAATTGGCCGAACAGGGATTGCGAATGCTGACAGCCGCGGCGATCGAGATTGACGAACAAGCTGTCGAGAACCTGGTTGCCACCGGCCTCGAGATCAGCGAGCCCGACCCACCATCTTTTCGCATCGGCTCGATCGGGGTGGCGATCGAGCGCAGCGAATTCATCACCGTCGTCCTCGGTTCTTCCGAGAGTGACGATGAGGTGCGATTCGTCATCACCGCCGAGCAATTTCGGGCGATGGCGCTGATTGCGGCTCGGGTGGTGGCATCGGGCCGGCCTCTGTGCCCTCGTTGTCAGCTGCCGATGGACCCTGAGGGCCATCGCTGCCCGTCGAGCAACGGTCACCACATCTGAAAACGAAGTTGCGGCTCGAGGAGGTCGTCGGCGAGTTTGTGTCCGCCTCCAACCTGACTCTGCTCGCCACGGATGGCACCGGTCGGCGCTGGGTGTACAAGGCATCGGAAGCGATGTCTCCGCTCTGGGACTTCGATGCCAGGACTCTTCCCGCCCGCGAGTTGGCAACGTTCCTCGTCTCCGAGGCTCTCGGGTTTGGAGTGGTGCCGGAGACGCTCTGGACCGAGGGTCCCCTCGGCATCGGCTCGGCGCAGAGGTTCATCGAAGCCGATCCTGGCTTCGATCCGCGGCCGTTGTTCCTTCCCGAGGTCTCAGAGAGTCTGTGGCCGGTGGCGGTGCTCGACGTCGTCTGCAACAACGCCGACCGCAAGCTCGGCCACCTGCTTCGCGAAAGCGGGAGCGGCCACCTCTTCGCCATCGACAACGGACTCACATTCCATTCCGAGCCCAAACTGCGAACCGTTCTCTGGGGCCTAGCGGGAAGGCCGCTTCCTCACCCCATGGTCGAGGCTTTGGGAACGCTTCAGGCTGCCTTCGGCCAAAGGCTGGGCACCGATCTCGAGATGCTGATAAGCCAGCACGAGGTTGAGTCCTTGCACCAACGGGTTGATGACCTTCTCGCCAGTAGGGTTCACCCCCAGCCGCCCGAGGATCGTCCGCCAATGCCCTGGCCGATCTGGTAGGTCAGTCGAAGTCGGTCGGAAGATCGGGGTGGTGATGATGCTCGATCGCGCGCCTGATCTGTGTTTCGGTGGCGCGGCCGATCGAAAGGGGAGGGAGATGGCCGGGCGAAAACCACCCGACCTCGGTTGTCTCGATGCTGGTTCGAGCGCTGCCCCC